>JBIQJK010000054.1:0-24421 GCA_044507535.1 Planctomycetaceae bacterium
CGCAGCACCGCGTCGTCGATGTGCCGGGTCCCCCAGACCGTCTGGGCCACCCGCTGGTACGCGACCCTGTCAGAGCTGTTGGCGGTGTTGCCGTCGTCATGGCTGAGGTGCTGCATTGGTTGCCCGCCGTAGAGCCTGAAGAGGTGCTGCTTCAGGTGGCCATACTGGCTCCACCCCAGTCTCGAGGCATATCTCGTGTGACGAGTACCTCGGCCACCGTTGCAATATTCCGTGATCAAAGAACGAGCGCCCCTGAAATGCGCACCTGTCTCGGATGTGCCTGCTCAATGAACTCCACCGCTGGTGGGAGCGGCCGAATCTAGCTCAATCATCCACCCACAGCAGATATGCCTCCTCGCCAACCCGCTTGACCAAACGCCCATAGAAGACGTTGCCAACGCCTACGTTGCTGTGCAGTCTTGTGGCGATACACAATGAGCCCTGCTGTCTTGGTCCGGGCATGACGACGTAGTCAAACATGTAGGGGACATCGCCGGCCTCCGCGATATTCTCGGCGGCGTCGCGCTCGATCGCACAGCGCAATACCTGCACGATGTCCTCAAGGCTGCCAGCGTGCGCCCGTTCCCGGAGGTGCGCGGGGTCGCGTCGGTCCGAATGGCGAACGATCGGCAGTCGCGAGATCAACTCCTTGATCCGCTCCATCGTCTCGTCCGTAAGCGTGTCGAACTGAAGTAGCCAGTTCATCGGCTCATTCTAGAGGCTATCCGTAAGCCTGTTTCAGCAGGATGATGGAGCATCCAAGGTGGAGGAAGCCCTGGAAGAGCATGGCGGACTTCTCGTAGCGGATGCACAGCCCTCGGAAGTTCTGGAACCGGCTGATCGTGCGTTCGACCGTCCAGCGGCGCCGGCGCCGCAGCAGCGGGCGGCCGTCCTGGGTGACGTTCTCGGGCCTGCGGTTGGACCGGTGCGGCGCGATCATCTCGATCCCTTCCTCGCCCCGCTGCTCATCGAGCGTGTCGCCGTCGTACGCCTTGTCGCCGACGATCCGCTCGGGGGCCCCGTCGGTGAACACGAACGCGAAGAGGCCCTGCACCAGCGTGCCCTCGTGCGGCGAGGCCGAGCCCGTGGTCACCGCGACCGGGAGGCCGCGGGCGTCCACCAGCACCATGATCTTCACGCCTTTTCCGGCCTTGGTGCGCCCGACGCCGTCCCCGCCGCCGCGGGCCCCGCTGAAGGCCGCGTCGATGAAGCACTCGTAGACGCGGTAGCCGCCGCGCTCCTCGACCAGCCCGCCGGCGTCGCGCATCATGGCCCCCAAACACACCCATCTTCACCCAGCGCGTGAAGCACTTGTGCGCCGCGATCTTGGCCCCGAACTCCCGCGGCGGGTCCTTCTACTTCGCCCCGTCGTCGAGGATCCAGAAGCTCCCGCGAAGCGCCGTCCGCTTGTGCATCGGGGGCCGGCCCCCCTTGGGGGACACCGGCGCATCGGGCACACGCCCGGCCAGCCACTCGATCCGCTCGTCGGTCAGTCGCATCGCCATGCAAGGCTGTTCGCGCCTCGGTCGTGAGCGGTTGCGCGGTTTACGGATAGCCTCTAGCGTCAGCCTCAATCAGCCTGTTAAATCTTGTCCAGCAGGATCATAAGAACAAGCCACCCAAGCACACCGACAAACACCGGCCCAAGAAAGGCTCCTGTAACACTACGTGCTGTCATTTCCATCCTGCCATCGCAAACCATATACAGCGTTACAATCGTCGCCACAATACAAAGCACATTGGTCAGAATGACAGCCAAGCCGACCAGCACCCGCAGCACAACCCGCCTTTCTCGGCGGATCCTCTCGCGTTCTGATTCACCTGGCCTGTCGCGAACAGGGTGAAATACGACGACGCCAGCCAGAAGTAACCACCACACAGATGCAATCATTGTGCCAGCCCAGACCGGTTGCAACCACTCCTTCGCTGCATTCTGGAACAAGTACAACACAGTCCGACTCCCCTGGAGTACTAGTAACTTCCGCATCGCCTGGCACAATCATCAGCCGCGCTGGCCGTTCCCCCAATCACCGCTTTGCCGACTCCGAAGGCAGGAGCGCCGCGCCCTGCGACTTTCGCTGCCCGCCCGAGATGGCGGGACACTCTTCGTGCAACGGATGCAACTCGCCTGGAGCTATCAGCGCTTTTCGCCTCCCTTACGGCCCGTCTCGAGAGTTCGTCTGCCGCCTCCAGTTCCCCGACCGTGCTGACGCCGCTGTGCAGATTTCTTCCCGGAACAGTCACTATGCTGTGGTGTTGCGCCATGTGTGAGCTTTCATAGACAACGAAAAGATCAGCAACCACTCCGGCAGCGGAGGCAATATCGCCTGCGGCCTTAGCCAGATCATACTTGGCTTTGATGCTTCCATCGCTCTTCATTTCGATCCACCACCCACCAGTTGGTACAACCCCACCAACGAGATCCAGTACGACGTTTGCAGCAGCCACGCCGACAACAGGAAGAACTTCAGATGCCATGCAGTTCGCGTAGCAATCGCTGGCTGCCGTTCGAAGTCCCTCCGTGAATCCTTGAACGATCGCTTGACCGTCTTCCAGGGGCCGTAGCGCTCGGGCAGCTCGCGCCACTGGGCGCCGGTGTGCAGGATCCAGAAGATGCCGTTGAGCACCTGGCGGTGATCGCGCCACTGCCCGCCCTCGCCGCCGGTGGGCGGGAGCAGATCCACGATCAGCCGCCACTGCTCATCCGTGAGCTCGTAGCGTCGCATGGTCGGCCTCCTTGCCTTGCACGCCACTCTACGAACGCAAACCGGGCCGTGAGACAGAACCTAGTCGACATAGCCAGTGCACTGCGCCATCACCGAATCGGAACACCAATGTTGGCATACACGGACTCTCTACCTTGAGTAGGAGCTTACTTTGTAACCTAAAACCTGCAATGCCTGCTTGGCGTGCTCCAACACACGATTCCGGTCATCAGGCGAAATTGGTTGAGTGCTTGGGCCAACCTTCCACTCGGGGGACTCTCCAAATAGGATATGAACGACATCATCTCTCTCATATGCGAAGATATGGGTCCGCCTATTGCCCTCGCGATAATAGACGCTGCCGCCACCGATGATTGCATGGACGGTGATGCCCTCATCGCTGATCGCCTTGCCTCTGAAGAACCAGTGCCGACGAAATGCCATTGAGTCCTCGTTCACGGTTGTAGACTTATCCACCTCCAAACTCATCACCCCATGTCTCAACCAACCTGCCTGTGTGTTGCAGAATTCGCCGCTCAATGAGCGAATAGACCCGGCCCTCGTATTGCAAGAATGCGTTTATCGGAGCACCAGAGCGAGCTGCTGCTGTGGCGAAGCCTCGAGATGCCCAGTCCCACGCCATCCGACTATTGGCACCTCTGCCGAATACAGCCTCGACAGCAGTAGCGAGTCTACCTGCCGCCGTGTCGGCGACAAGCCCCCCGCCTCTGGCGGTCGCCCAAGCCCTAGCGGTGATGTGACCCGCGCCACTGTACATCCATAGGCCGTTCCGCTTGGAAGCGTTGCGAACGCTGTACCAGTCGCCCTGGGCCAGCAGCGCGTCGCTGGCGTTGATCACCCCGTTGCGGTCCAGGTCGTGCTCGGCCCGGTAGGGCGCATCGGCGATCGACAGCGGCTGGGCTCCGCCCCAGCTCCCCCGCAGCGCGTTGATCGCCGCCGCGTCGCGAACCTCAATCTACCGCACCGATGCTCTGACCGCGTCGATGAGTCAGCCATGCGGCGTCATCGGATGGACCTTGGACGACAAGGCCAACCAGGTCCGGGCGGTCAACCGCCGCGACGCCATCGGGAGCGCCCCGGTGCTTGCATGGGTCGATGGCGTGGGCGACACGGTGCTGGTGAAGCGGCCGCTCTCGGCGGACAAGGTCGGCATCCTGTCGGCGATGACCAGCCGCGGACGGGTGGTCGACCTGGCGAGGGATTGGGATGCCACCGTCGCGGCCACGGACGCGGGCGTGGCGAGGATCCATTTGCTGAAGAAGATGCAGGCACCGCCCGAGGCCCCGTCGCGCCATCTCTGAACGACGGCGGCGGCTTCTCGTGCTTGGCGGCCTGAGGAGTTGCCGGTGGCGCTGCGGGCCCGCGGCGGCGGGGGACGGGCGCACGCCTTCGCCGGCGGGCCTTGTGTCCCAATGCCTGCAGCAGGATCGTCGGCCTCATCGGATCGACGCCGCGGCCGCGTCTTCGCGCCCGGCGACCGAGGCGAAGCGCTCGCATCCCGCACCGCCGAGGCGTGCTTACCTTGTTCTTGTGTTACCCTTGTCCCCTCCTTCCGCGAGGCCCGTTCGATCCTCCATGCCGACACCCGAGAGCCCCGCCGCGGGGCGTCGCCGGGGTACAGCCCCCTGACATCCAGATGGAACCACCGGCGGAGTGGGCGTGTATAGAGTGTCCATGTGTCCGGTCATCCCGCGATGGCGAAGCGAGTGACCGGGATCCGCCCTGACGGGTTCATCGGCCCTGTTCGATCGTTCGGGCCAGCTGTGACACCATGAGGAAGCCACCCGACAGTTCACGGTAGCGAAACGCCGTCCCGCGACCTGGCCGGGGCCGCTTCAACCCATCGCCACGCCGCTCATGACGATCAGATTCCTTCCGCAAGGCCGCCCAAGGGTCACCGCGGTTCGTAGACCTATCAGGGCTATGACGCGATCGAGCCCGGCTGTCCTCGCCGCGCTGGTCGGGTGCCACGGGGTCGCCCCGGCGCCGCGCGAGGCGGTGGAGGCCCGGGTCGCGCCGCCGGACGAGTTCGTCGCCGCACCGGAGTTCGCCGCCGGCGCGGTTGCGGATCGCTGGCTGGCCACCTTCGGCGATGCGACGCTCATGGCGCTGGTCGATGAGGCCGTCGCGCGCAACCCGCTCCTGACGGAGGCCGCGGCGGTCCGGGAGCAGGCGGCGGCCGCGGTCGGGGCCGCCCGAGCCGTCCTGCTGCCGCGGCTCGCGGGGCTGGCGAACCTGGAGAAGGACGAGGAGAGCTCCGACTGGGAGCAGGTGGTCACGCTCGAGCTGGGCGTTTCATGGGAGATCGACCTGTGGGGGAGGTGGCGCAACGCCGCGCGCGCCGCGGAGGATGATGCGGCGGCGGCCGACTTCGAGTACGAGTTCCTGCGGCAGTCGCTGGCCGCGCTGGTGGCGAAGGCGTGGTTCACGGCGATCGTGGCCCGGGAGCAGGTCGGCATCGACCGCGAGCGTCTGGACTCGCAGTTCACGACCGCGGAGGCCACGGCGCGGCGGGCCGAGGCGGGGGTCGGCACCCCGCTCGAGTTCGACTTCTCCGAGGCCAACGTCGCGACGGCGCGCGAGCAGCTGGCGGCGAGCGAGTTCGCGCTCGCGGAGGCGGTGCGGGCGCTGGAGCTGCTCCTGGGTCGCTACCCGGGGGCGGAGCTGGAGGTCTCCGCTTCGCTCCCCGAGCTCCCGCCGATGCCGCGGCTGGGCATCCCGGCCGATCTCCTGGAGCGGCGGCCGGACCTGATCGCGGCGGAGCGCCGGGTCGCGGCCGCGTTCTTCCGGGCCGAATCGGCGAGGCTGGCCCGCCTGCCGCGGGTCTCCATCGAGGCGACCTCGGGGTGGGCGCTGAACCCCGCCGCGGGCGTCTGGTCCCTGGTTGCGGATGTCTTTGCACCGCTGTTCGCCGGGGGCGAGATCACCTCGCAGATCGAGATGGCCGACGCCGGGCAGCGGGCCGCGCTGGCGGCGTACATCGAGCGGGCGCTGACGGCCTTCGCGGAGGTGGAGGGGTCGCTCGCGGCGGCGCGGGCGCTCGATCGCCGCTGGGCGGAGCTGCAGGTCGCGGTGGCTCGGCTCGAATCGGCGAACCGGATCGCGCAGGATCGATACGAGGCGGGGGTGCTCACGATCTTTGAGCTGAACCAGCTCCGCCAGGGCTACTTCGATGCGAGGAGCCGCTGCCTGACCGTCCAGCTGGAGCGGCTGCGGCGCCGGATCGACCTGCACCTGGCGCTGGGGGGCGCGTTCGACGAGGGCCCGCTCCGCGCGGAGGAGCCCGGGACGCCGACGGCGCCCGCGGCCGGGGGCGGGGAGCGCCCGGGAGGTGAAGGATGAGCAATCGCAGGTTCTCCGAGGGGCATGCGAGGGCCGCGGCCCGCGGGGCGAGGCGCGCCGCTCCGCCGCTCGCGATCGTCGCGGTCGTGGCGGCGGCGTGGCTCGCCCTGGGCGAGCCGGGGGAGGCGGGCCGCCCCTCGCCGGGCTCCGCCGAGGAGCCGATCGCCGTTTCCGTCCACGAGGTCCGGCCGCACAACATCCCGTTCAGCCCCCGCTACATCGGGCGCACCGAGGCGTCGCAGACCGTCGAGATCCGGTCCCGGATCCGCGGGTTCCTGAACGAGCGGCTCTTCCAGGAGGGCGGCCCCGTCGCGGCGGGCCAGCCGCTGCTCGTGATCGACCCGAAGCTGTACGAGTCGGAGGTCGCGATCGGCCGGGCGAGGGTCGCCGCGGCCGAGGCCCGCCTCGAGCGGGCCACGCGGCAGGTGGCCCGGTACCGGGAGCTGTTCCAGAGCAAGGCCGCCACCTCCAACGAGGTGGAGGAGTGGGAGACGGAGTTCCTGACCGCGACGGCGGACCTGGACCTTGCGCGGGCCGAGCTCGAGAAGAGCGAGATCAACCTGAGCTACACACACATCGCCTCGCCGATCGACGGCGTCATCGGGCGCTCCCTCCGCGACGTGGGGTCGCTCGTGGACGACGGGGCGAACAGCCTGCTCGCGATCGTCGAGCAGGTGGACCCGATCTACATCCGGTTCACGATGAGCGAGCGGGAGCTGCTGAGGTGGCGGGCGCTGCGCCGCGCGGGGGCGGTCACCGGCCCCGACCGGGAGAGGGTGGAGGTCGAGATCCTCCAGAGCGACGGCGCGAGGCACGCGCACCTGGGGAGGCTGTCGTTCGTTGACATGACGGTCGATCAGACGACCTCCACGGTGATGCTCCGCGCCACCGCCCCCAATCCCGACCGGACGCTCCGGTCCGGGCAGCCGGTGAACGTGCGCATGATCGGGTTCGAGCGGACGGGGGTGCTGACGGTGCCCAAGGCCGCGGTGCTGCAGACGCCGACGAGCGCCTCGGTGTACGTGGTGGACCGGTCCACGGGGGTTCTGGAGGCGCGGCCGGTCGTGCTCGGGGAGTGGCACGGGGACGAGTGGGTCATCGAGGACGGGCTGGCGGCGGGGGAGCTCGTGGTCACCGACCACCTGCTGCGGCTGCGCCCCGGCGCGGCCGTCGTCGTCCGGGACGCCCCGCCCGAGTCGGCCGAGCCGGTCGCCTCGACGGCGGAGCCGGATGGGGACGGCAACGCCGGCCGCTGATCGTCCGCGCCGATGGAGGAGGACCGCCGTTGATCTCCCGCCCCTTTATCGACCGCCCGGTGCTGGCGACCGTGATGTCGCTGCTGATCGTCCTGGCGGGCCTGGTCGCCATCTTCCTCCTCCCGGTGGACCGGTTCCCGAGGATCGTGCCCCCGTCGATCCAGATCAGCACGAGCTACTCCGGCGCGGATGCGCAGACGGTCGCCGAGTCGGTCACCACGCCGATCGAGCAGCAGCTCAGCGGCGTCTCCAACCTGATCTACTTCAGCTCGCAGAGCGGCAACGACGGCTCCGTCTCGATCACGGCGACGTTCGAGGTGGGCACCGACCAGGACATCGCGGCCGTGGAGGTGCAGAACCGCGTGTCGTCGGCGATCCCGCGGCTGCCGGCGGACGTGGTCCAGAGCGGGATCACGGTGTCCAAGTCGTCGGCGAGCATGCTGGCGGTCATCGCGCTGGAATCGGACGATCCCCGGCACGACGACGTCTTCCTCAGCAACTACGCGATCGTGAACATCCTCAACGCCCTGCGACGCGAGCCGGGCGTGGGGAACGTGAGCATGTTCGGGTCCAAGTCCTACTCCATGCGGGTCTGGCTCGACCCGGAGCAGCTCACCCGGCTCGGGCTCACGGTCGCGGACGTCGTCGGCGCCATCAAGGACCAGAACAACGTCTACCCGAGCGGCGCGATCGGTCAGCGGCCGGGCCCCGACGGCGTCGGGCTGACCATTCCGGTGCAGACCGGCGGCCGCCTCACCGAGCCGGAGCAGTACCGCGCGATCATCGTCCGGGCGTTCCCGGACGGCCGGATGGTGCGGCTGGAGGACGTCGCCCGGATCGAGCTGGGGTCCCTCAGCTACGAGCTGCTGGGGCGGGTGAACGGCAACCCGACGGCGATCATGATGGTGTCGATGCAGGACGGCGCCAACGCTCTGGAGACGATGGCCAACGTCCGCCGCGCGCTGGACGAGCTCTCCGCCGCGTTCCCGCCGGGCGTGCGGTACCGGATCCCGTACGACACGACATCGTTCATCGACGAGTCGATCTCCGAGGTCGTCCGGACCCTCTTCGAGGCGGTCGCGCTGGTGCTGCTGGTGGTCTTCGTGTTCCTCCAGTCCTGGCGGGCGACGCTGGTGCCGCTGGTCGCGGTCCCGGTCTCGATCATCGGCGCCCTGGCCGGGATGCTGCTGCTGGGGTACTCGATCAACACGCTGACGCTGTTCGGGCTGGTGCTGGCGATCGGGATCGTGGTGGACGACGCGATCGTCGTGGTGGAGAACGTCGAGCGGCTGATGGAGGAGGAGGGGCTGTCGCCGCGGGAGGCGACGATCCGGGCGATGGACCAGGTCTCCGGCGCCCTGGTGGCCATGGTGCTCGTCCTGTGCGCGGTCTTCGTGCCGGTGGCCTTCATCGGGGGGCTGACGGGGGCGCTCTACCAGCAGTTCGCCGTGACGATCGCGGTCTCCGTGGCCGTGTCGGGGTTCGTCGCCCTGACGCTGAGCCCGGCCATGTGCCGCGTGCTGCTGCGGCCGCGGCGCAGGCGGAAGGCCGCCGCGTTCTTCCGGGTGTTCAACCGGGCCTTCGCGGCGATCACCGAGGGGTACTCGGCCGCCGTCCGCGCCGCGATCCGCCGCGCGGCCCTGGCGATGCTCATCCTCGGCGGGCTCGCGCTGCTCACGGCGCGGCTGGCCGACCGGATCCCCTCGGGGTTCCTCCCGGAGGAGGACCAGGGGTTCGTGCTCGCCGGCGTCCGGCTGCCCGACGGGGCGTCGCTGGAGCGGACCGACCAGCTCATGCGGCGGGTCGAATCCTTCCTGGCGGATCACCCGGCGGTCGGCGACGTCGTCGCGCTGGCGGGGCACGACCAGCTCGCGGGGGGCGTGAACAACGCGGCCGCGGGATCGTTCTTCATCTCGCTCAAGCCCTTCGGCGAACGCCGGGGCCCCGGGATGAGCGCGCGGGCGGTCGCCGACGCCATCGGCAGGGAGTTCGGGGACACGAGCGAGGGGATCGTGCTCTCCTTCCTGCCGCCGGCCGTGCAGGGGATCGGCCAGCGGGCGGGATTCCAGGTCGAGTTGCAGGACCGGACCGGGGGGAGCCTGGACCGCCTCGTCGAGGTCGGCCAGGCGCTCGCGGACGCGGCGGCGCGGCACCCGGGGATCGGCGGCGTGAACACCACGCTCCGCTACAGCCTGCCCCGGCTCTTCGTCGAGGTCGAGCGGGAGCAGGCCAAGTCGCTGGGCGTGAACCTGTCGGACGTCTTCCAGACCCTTCGCGCCTACCTCGGCGCGGTGTACATCAACGACTTCAACCTGCTCGGGCGGATCTGGCGGGTCCAGATCCAGGCGGAGCCGCACTTCCGCGACGACCCGGCCGACATCGGGTCGTTCTACGTCCGCAGCGGGAACAACACGATGGTGCCGCTGACGGGCCTTGTGAAGACGGAGTTCCGCGCCGGGCCGAACGTCGTCGAGCACTTCAACGGCTTCCGCGCCTTCGGGATCACCGGCGTGCCCGCCAAGGGGAGGAGCACGGGGGAGGCGATGCGGATCCTCGCGGACCTCGCGGACGAGCTGCTGCCGCCCGGGTACGCCCTCCAGTGGAGCGGCGCCTCGTTCCAGGAGGTGCGGGCCAGCCGGCAGGCGCCGGTCATCGTCGCCTTCGCCCTCGTGGTGACCCTGCTCGTGCTCGCGGGGCTGTACGAGCGGTGGCTCGCCCCGCTGGCGGTGCTGATGGCCGTGCCGTTCGCGGTCTTCGGGGCGCTGGCGGCGATCTTCGCCCGCGGCCTGCCCCAGGACATCTACTTCCAGGTCGGGCTGCTGGTGCTGGTCGGGCTCTCCGCCAAGAACGGGATCCTGATCGTGGAGTTCGCGCTGGCGCTGCGGCGGTCGGGGCTCTCGGCGAGCGAGGCCGCGATCACCGCGGCGAAGATCCGGTTCCGCCCGATCGTCATGACCTCGCTCGCGTTCGTGATGGGCGTGCTCCCGCTCGCCGCGGCCTCGGGCGCGGGGGCGGCCGCGAGGCACTCGATCGGCACCGGCGTCCTGGGCGGGATGCTCGCCGCCACGATCATGGCCCCCGTCTTCGTGCCGCTGTTCTTCTGCCTGAGCGAGCGAGCCCGCGAGGCACTGGCGAGGCTGCCGCGGCCGTTTGCCGGGGCGGGCGGCAGGCCGGGCGCCGGGCGGCCCGAAGACCTGGCCGCGCGAGCCGGATAGTTCGACGGTTCTCGACATTACCTACCGCCCGCACGAGCGAGGAGCTCCCACGGCTCCGAGACACAACCCGTTGTCGCTGCTAGCCTTGCGTGCTCACGCACAACAGCGTGCGGCGGCGGGACCGGCCGGATCGGGCATACTGCCACCGAGTGCCGTTCTCCGCCACTTGCGGGAAGGGGGGGAGGGGAGAACATCCCCGCACACTGCGGCCCCTGCCGCGCCCCACACGTATGCGCACCGAGCCTCGGCCCAGGTCCGGCCACATGGCCACGGTCCTCCGTAGCCAAGCTGACGAAGTGCCCCAGAAGCCAGCCCCGTCCCCCTGCCACTCCGGGCCCTGCTGCTGCCCGCGGCTGGCACCCGAGCCAGCGGCGGACCCGGAGGGGAGAGGATCGCGGCGGCGCCGCCCAACACCGAGGGGAAGGGCCGTAGCCGCGAGGACGAGTTCCTGGTCAGCGCCAGCGCGGGACCCAGATTCGCTGGAGGGCGGGCTGCTGCGGGACCGGGCCGGGACCACCTTCGCGCGGGGCGGGGAAACCGGTGCCGGAGCGAGGCGGACGATCGTGTCCCCCGCCGGCAATCCGCCGCGGAACGCTGAACAAGGATGGGGACACCGCCGGGCTGCTCGACGCACACGAGCGGCGGGCACACCTGGCGAGCTCCGCGGCCGGTCGGCTCGGCGTGGGCGTGTGGGTCACGGCGCCGAGTTCATCGCCCCCCCAATTCAGGTGCCACCTCTGATTATCGACGCCGCCGCACGAGCACTGTTATCCATCGAGCCTCATGATCCACTTGCCCGCATCTCGGATCATCATTATTCTGCTCGATCGCAGTGCACCGCGGATTCGCAGATGGCCACCCTTCGACGTTACATCACTCCAAACTGGATTGCACTAAGCGGGCTAGGCGAGCTGTGGGTTCTGCAAGTGAGCTATGTCGTACTCGCCGTCGTGCCGGTTTTGGCGGGCGCCACAACGTGGTGGAACTCCTCGCTAGCACATCGAGCGGCGTCGCTGCACGCTCAACGAAGCACCCTCGGCGCCCGCCTGATGGATGCGGCGACGCAACGCCCCGGCGAGCCGGAATACGCCGAACTCATGGCATGGATCAACGAGGCCGGCGTTGCAACCAGCGTGCCCGAGCTCCAGGCCCTGATGCAGCGAGCGGCGATCCTCGGGCAGCGGGTTCCGGACGTCCGCGACCTGCTTGACGAGTGGATCGGTCTCTCACAGCGGGCGGCGGCGCTTCCCTGGCTGCCTCCGCTGCATCTGTCCTGGAAGCTGCGAATGACGTACCTGGCGATGGTGCTGATCTCCATCGCCAACATGCTCTACAGCGTGTTCTGCCCGACGCCGCTGAAGGTGATACATCGGCCCGATCGACAGGGCCATGCCTGGGGATTGGGCGACCGGCTCGATTGGCATATCAACCTCTACGAGTTCCTCTGCGGCCAGCCGACGGAGCGGGCGATCAGGGAGCGCACCAAGATGGTGAGCAACCTCATCGAGGCCGAGAATGACGACATCGAGATTCAGAACCCAAGGAACCCCCGCGAGTGGACCATCGCCGCGTGGAACTCGATGCAGCGATCCTACCCGATCTGGCGGACGGCCTGCGCCCTCTTGTACGGCGTCGGCCTGATCATTGTGCTTGGCGCGCTTGGCATCTACACCTTTGAGGTGCTGTGCGCTGATTAGCGGCGCGGCCGCTTCCGCGGCCCGGAGTACCGGGATGACATTCCACTGTCCGATCCATCCAGCGTGCATCGAGGACGACTTTCACTGGACGCGAGTAGCGCGCAGCAGCTTCGATCACCAGCTCGCCAGGCGGCCGAGTGATCTTTCCCTGTTGGGGCTCGGGCACGACACGGCGGTTCGGAGCTTTGTGCTCGCGCACGCCAATGGCGGCTGCCCGAGACGCCGAAGGGTGGGGTATCACGCCAAGATCCCCTCATCCGGGGGCGGCCTGTCGGTGGAGTTGTGGGTCAAGTGCGTCAATACTCCTGGGTACTCCGGGGACACCCCGCCGGAGGATGGATTCGGAAACCGATGGCACATTGTACAGTTCAGCAAGCTCACCAATGTTGCCCTGTGAGCAAACCACTGATACGTGAATGCGTACAGGCTGGCATGGAGACTCCCGTGGCCTACATTCTGGGTGTGCTTGACCGCAGCACCTCGACGGACGCGTTCGTCATCGCCATCGGCTCCTCAGATATGGGCGGCCGCCCCTCGCCCTGCGGGATCGAAGAGACCTTCCCGGTTCACAGCCGGAGCGTGGTCGCGACGATCTCGATCGGCGAGGACTCCACCCTCAGTTCGATTACGTTTGGCTGGAGCGATGAGCTTCCGCACGGCTCCATCCGCGAAGGCGCCGAGTCTGTGACGGCCGAGTTCGGCCGCATCGTGCGGAAGCGATCGGTGGCGAGCTCGCAGGACTGGCTCGGCTTTCTGCGACGCCGGCTGCAGAGGGTCGTAGCAGCCTCACAGGACGCTCTCGTGAACCTCGCAGAGGGCCGGATCGCCAGCGGCGAAGTGGTGCGGGTGGCAGGCGCCGACGACCCGGCCTGCGAGTGCAGGGTGTTCAGCGGCGGCGTCCCCAGGGCGTGGCTCGAATCGTGGCGTCCGCCCGAGTCCGTTGGATGGATGCTGGAAGCGGGTGGACACCCTCAGGTCCACTACATCGCCGGCCGTCTACGCATCTTCGCTGCCAAGCCAGCTCACGTCGAGCCCAAAGCGGCGCCGCGCGGGCCGAGCTTCCCGAAGCTCGTCGATGGAGAACTCAACGTGCTCGGGCCTCGCAAGTCAATTCTGACTATGCAGGCAACGGTAAAAACCCGCGTTGATCTCACGTCGGCCAAGAGGGAGCTTGCAGACTCACGCCGCCGATAACAAGCCCGGCAGCATCCTGACAGCGCTTACGAGCTGTTCCAGTTCCCTCTGGACGGTCTTGAACTCATCGGCGCCAAAGAGCGCAGTGAGCTGCGGGTGAACGTGCAGATAGTCGCGGGTTGAGGCCTTCGCCGCGTCGATGTGCAGCGTCAAACCGATCGGCTTTCGCCGTTCATCGAAGTTCACCCAGAGTTCGCCAGGCACGAGCGGCTCGAAGTAGCTGGCGATCTCCAGCCCGCCGCTTGGACCGGCCGGGCTTCGGTTCTCGAGCCCGATGGTGACCATGAGCTGGCCATCAAGTTGTTCGACGACAAAGCTGGCCATCTTCGACCTCCGCTGCTCACCGTACTTCGGCTATCGGCCGCCATTTGGCTCGTATTTAGCCCGATTCGGTTTCAACCCCGCTTGGCGGCCGGCTCCGCCGGGATGGCCTCAGGCGCTGCAACATAGGCGCGGCCTGTAGGCCGGACCTGATGAACCACTTAGCTCATCGCACCCATCCCCCCAAATGGGTGCTCGCTGGGCCGGCACCCTTCGCCTTGCACACGGAAGCGGAGTCGTTCAGTCCGCTCGGGATGGCTGGTTGTTTCGAATCGCATCCATTCAGCCGGCTCTTGCTCCGGTGGGCGCCACCTATGGAATTCACGCACGAGGGGGCAGTCCTGTTCCAATCAAATCGCCGCTGGCTGCTCGATTTGAAATGTCCTCACTCAACGTTCGCAGGCTGTGCGTTCAATCCGCCCGGTCGACATGCGTCGCATACGTACCTCGATGCGCTCACCAGAAGGTTCGACCCACACCACCGTATGGATTCAGAGTCGCGTAAGCCGACATGACGAGCCCACGCACGGCCCGTGGCGATCGCCAAGGCCGGCTCTGCACATCACGAGGCCTTCAGGACATGGCGCTCCAGCGGTGGCGGCGAGCGTGGCGGGAGCGGGGGTGTTGTCGTGATGGGTGTTGAGACTGGAAGCGGCGATGAGAAGGAGACGGGCATGAGAGCGCGGAAGCCGGGAGGAACCGGCGCGTTCCCGGCGCATCGCGTATGGCGATGGGCGGCTCCCGGCGGGCGGCTCCGAGCCGCAAAGCTCGCTCGTGGAGCACCAACTTTGACGCGGCGGACCTGCGCGATGCGCCGCGCGGCATCTTGGGCTTCTTACTGGTTTCTCATAGCTGATTACTTCCACCAGTTGAATGCTGTCTCGGCGAGGTATTCGACGGCTCCGGCGTAGAAGCCGGCGGCGAGAGCGACGCCGGCTGTATAGCCGGTCGCGACTCCTGTCACGAAGGACAGGCCTCCCTGGGCCACGTCTATGAGGATCCCCTGGGCCATATCGCCCCAGGGCATCGATCCCGGCGGCCTCATTTTGCCGATGGCGCCCCCTGCCGCAGCGCCGAAGCCATTCGTGGCCCAGATGCCCCAGACGCTTTCTGAGCCGGACGCGAGTTGACCCCCAATCATTCCACCCAATGCCGATGGAAGGACATCCCGCAGCTGGCTCTTCCAGAGACTGTGCAGATTCCTGTTCCGAACGACTCCATCGCCCATCGACATCGCCGCCCAACCCGCCCCGCCCATCCTGCCGACGAGCGCCATCAGGGCGGAGAACTCGGCGGCGCGCCCCGTGGCCACCGGGTTGTATCGGCGGTTCGGAGCGTTCGGGTAGAGCGATGGATCGAACGTGAGCGTGGCGGGGTCGAACCCCGGGATCCACAGCCCCAGCGGGTCCACGTGCGCGGCCGGGTTGCTGCGGAGGTACGCGTAGAGATTGCTGCCATCGCGGAAGCGATCCCGGAGCGAGACGACGTCGACCGCCAGGTCCATCGCTTGGCCGTGAAGGATGAAGTGACCCATCAGCGCGAGGCCCGTCGCGTTCGGATCCGCCTGCAGGAATCGCCCCAGGGAGGATGAGTGGCTCCGGTTGCGGTTCTGGTACAGAAGCCTCGCCCCGACGGCGAGGCGCTTGCTGTCGGCCCCGCCCGAGCCGGTGACGATCCCGCCGTCGAGCCGGTCGGCGAAGAGCCCCTTGTGCCCGCAGCGGTTCACGGGGGCGGAGCCGCTGAACACGCTCTCGGCGATGACCGCCCCGTAGGCGTCGTAGGTCCACTGCCCGGCCACCAGCGCCGTGCCGTCGGGGCCGCCCGTGCCGCTGCACATGGCCACCACGTCCCCGCCCTCGTCGGTCAGCATCCACCACGCCGAGCGGTTGCTGGCGTACTGCACCAGCAGCTCGTCCACGCCGCGGTCCCCCGGGCCCCAGACGTATTCGCGCTCAAGGCGGGGCGTGGTCGAGCTGCCGATCGGCGGGCCGCCGCCGGCCAGGACCATCTCCAGCGCGAGGGGCGCCGTCTGGTCGTCCGTGGGGTCCAGCGTCGGGTCGTCCTGGGCCGCCAAGGCCAGCTCCGGGTCGCCCGAAGCCAGCGCCTGGCCCTTGGTCGGGATGGGGTCGATCACCACCTCCTGGATGCGGCGGATCCCGTCGTAGTAGAACCGCTCGGTGCGCAGGCTCCCGGTGGTAGTGGTCGGGCTGGGGTAGGGCGACTGCGTGACCACCAGGCGGCCCAGGCCGTCGTACTTGAAGTGCTTGACGAGCGCCCCCGGCCACCACGGCTCCTGCTCCGGCCGCGGCGTGTCGTCCCCGGGCGGGGGCTCGGAGAGCGGATTGGTCACCGCCAGGTTCACCTGCACCAGCCGGTTCCAGGCGTCGTACTGGTAGAAGTACTGCCCGTCGCAGCGCAGGTTCCCCGCGGCGTCGTAGGTGCAGACCACCGGCACGCCGCCCCCCCAGGTCGAGTCGGCCCGCTTGGTGATCCGGTTGCGGTTGTCCGTCATGTGCGTGACCGTCCGCGCCTGCGGCACACCGCCGATCACCTCGGTGATCGTCCGCCCCGGCGGCGTCAGCGGCAGCGGGTTCGCCGCCGGATGCCCGTTCCAGTTGCCGATCGGGTCAAGGTTCCACTGATCGCGGTAGCGGCGGTACGCGCCCACGATCTGCGGCGCGCTGCTGGAAAGGTCCAGCTCCCCGAAGTCCGACTCGATCAGCTGCCCGAGGGCGTCGTAGGCGTGGGCCTGCGACCAGACGTTGACCTCCGGCGTGCTCGCCGTTGCGGCGCGGGTGATGCGGGCGGAGGCGCGGTTGCCCGCCCGGTCGTAGGTGTACTCCGCCCGGTAGAGACTGCGGAGCGAGGCACCCGCGCCGGTGGTGTAGTCCAGGTCCAGCATCCGGCCGAAGCCGTCGAGCGCGGGGAGGCCGAGCTCGGACGTGGAGCCGAAGTCCGCGACGATGGTCGGGCCGAGGGCGAGGCGCTGACGGCGGCCGATCCCCATGTAGTCGAAGGCCGCGATGGTGCTGACCGCGCCGGCGGGCCCGATGCGGGTGTCGATGGAGGAGGGCCGGGAGAGACGGTCGTCGTCGCCGTCGGTAACGCCGTAGGAGAACAGGATCGTCCTGGCGGTCTGCCCCGCCTGGGACGGATAGGTCATGGAGGTCAGGCGGTTGTAGCCCGGCTCGAGAGCGAGCTCGTCGGTCGGCTGGTACTCGTGGGTGTAGGTGATCGCGGGGGACAGGAAGTCCGCGTAGCCGCCGAGGGACTGCTTCTCCTCGACGAGGTTGCCGTAGCGGTCGTAGGCGAAGGTGGTGTGGGCGATGACCGCCGAGCTCGGGGCCGCGGCGGCCTTGGCGGTCACCGAGGTGAGCTGGCCGCGGCGGGAGTCGTAGGCGTACTCGACGTAGCCGATGCGGTCGGCGGGCACGCCGCCGGGCTGACCCAGCGGCCCCGGGGCCTGCATGGAGGCGGGGTAGCCGGGGATGAAGTCCTCGCCGGAGGCGCTCGCCGCGGGGTAGGAGCCGACCTCGATGGACGCCAGGCGGTCGAGCCCGTCGTAGCGGTAGCGGAACACCACGCCGCGGGCGTCGATGCGCTCGGCGACCCGGCCATCGAAGGTGTAACGCAGGCGGATGGCGGGGCTCTTGTGGGCCGTGCCGGCCGCGGCGCTGGGGAGCCGCAGTTCGCCGACGAGCCCGTTGTTGCGGGAGACGACGGTGAAGCTCTCGTCCACCACGTCCGCGCCATAGACGACGGCGGAGACCTGCTCGAGCGGGTTGGCGGGGTCCTCGGGGTCCCGCTCGGGGTCGAGGTAGATCCCCGCCGCGGAGGTGATGCTCGCCAGGCGGCCCCAGACGTAGTCGTACGCCGTCGTACGCTGCTCGGCGACGGGCGCCCCGTAGTTCTCGATCTCCTGGATGAGCCGGTTGGCGCGGCCGTAGACGCGGCGGGTCACGACGCCGTCGGGGGCGATCGTCTCCAGGAGATTGCCGGTGAGCGTGTCGTAGACGTTGAACGTCACCAGGGCCGTCTGGGGGAGCCCCGCGCTGTCGGTCGGCGTGGGCGCCTGCGCGGTCCGTTCGTAGAGGGAGGTCGGGTTGCCGCCGGAGTCCAGCGCTGGCCCAACGGTCAGCGTCGGCCGTTCGGTCCCGAGGTCGGCCGAGGCGATGAGCCGCCTCTCGGTGTCGTACCAGTTCACGCGGCGGGTCCGCACGGCGTTGCCGGCGGCGTCGGACAGGAGGTCGGGGCCGTCGGGGTCGGCTCGCTCGAGGTGCGTCTCCTCGAGCACGTTGCCGAAGTAGTCGTACGTGTACTCGGTCCGGGTCAGCTCGTAGGCGTAGGGGGCCACCGTGCTCCGGCCCGGCAGGACGGTGGAGGCGGACTTCAGCCGCCCGAGGCCGTCGAAGACGTTCAGCGTGACCGGCAAGCCGGGGGACTGCGAGAAGACGACCCCGCCGCCGAGGCCGAGATACTGGAACTCGGCCTGGCAGACGGGGGTGCCGGCGGGCTCCGACGGAGGGGGAACGTGGTAGCGGCGGACCTCCGACGCCGTGCTGTCCGGCCCGTAGATCGTGTGGACGATCGTGTGCGGGCGCGGCGAGAGGCTGTAGAAGTCGCCGGGCTCGACGGGCAGCTCGTTGCCGAGCCGGAGGGTCGGGTCCAGGGCCGTCGGGAGCGAAACGGTCCCGTCGCCCCCGAAGGTCACCTCCATGTAGGGCCGGCCGGCAAGGTCGAGATAGCGCAGCGTCGTGGCCAGACGCGGCGCCGACGCGGGATCGCCCTTGTCGTACGTGTCCGTCCGGACAGGGCGCCGCATCCAGTCGTACGAGATGACGGTGGCGTACCCGTCGTCGTCCGCGGCGCCCGGGTCCTCGTAGAACTGGTCCGCCCACGCGCGGTCGTGCGACCGGTACCGGCGGTGCACGGTCGGGAGCCAGGCGTCGTTGATCCCCTGGCCGTATTCGAACCGCTCCGTGATCACCATGTTGTGGACCGGGTCGCCGTTCTCGTCAACAGGCTGGTTGTCCTGATTCAGGTACTCCCCCGTGACCTCGTCCACATGGGCGCTGTCGCCCTCCCAGGCCGCGTCGGCGGTGCCGATGTAGGTCCGCATGTGCTGGCCGATGAGGTTCCGCGTCATGCGGGTGATGGTCCCGTCGATCTCCTGCTCGCGCAGCACGTCCACCAGCTCGTTGCGCCACTTGCTGCCGATGGCGGCCATCGAGCCGTCGAAGGCCCGCTCGATCAGATCGGCCTGACGCGGACGGCCGTCTGAGTCGAGCGTGTACTCGACCGTGGCCAGCGGGGTGAACGGCGGCAGCACCGCCGGGGTGAGGATCGACTGGACCACGCCGTTCTGGTCGGTGTCCGCCACGTTCGGCTCGAGAACGATGGAGAACTCCGCGGTGATGCCGCCGGGGTTCACGAAATAGCCGCGGTGGACCTCCGCCGGGAATCCCCGGGGCGCGGTGCCCCGATAGACGCGGTGCTCGCCGGGGCTCTGCGTCGTGTAGAGGTCGTCGCTGGGATCGTTCGGCGTGTCCTGGCCCGCGATCTGCATGATGTTGTTGAAGACGAACTCGTCCACGTAGTAGTCGTCGGGGAGCACGACGTCGGGCTCCTCCGGGTCCAAGGGGGGCTCGGGGCTGTTCACCACCCAGCGGCGCGCATACCGGGGGCCGACCGCGCCGAGTTCGGGTCCGGGATAGAAGATGTCGCTGACCCCGAACTCGTCGTACCACGTCACCGTGATGTACCGGCCCGGCTCCGACCCGCCGCCCAGACGCTGCCAGCCGTTGGGCGAAAGGCCCCACGGCGTGACGTTGCGCCACGACTCCGCCGGCCCGGCGAACACGCCGCCCAGATCGGTCTGCGGGTCCACATCGACCATGGAGACCACCGGCCGCCCGTAGTCGTCGTATTCGTGGTAGGTAAAGATCAGCGAGGAGGCTTCGTCGGGGGACGACATCGGGCTGTACGGATCCCGGACCAGGCCCACGATCGTCCAGGCCCTCTGGCCGTACTCGTTGTACTCCTCCCGCTGGATGGGCGAGTACCACGGGCCGCCGGGGCGCTGCCGACGGGGCGGCTGGATCACGGTCCTGGCGACCCTCCGCTCCCCGCCATAGCCGTCGTCCACGAACTCGCCGAGGTACTTCGTGATCGACATGCTCGGATCGGACTTCTGGTCGTCGTAGCCCGGCTCGCTGCTGAGCTTGTCCTGCGGCGGGGCCAGGAACGTTACCTCGGCGGTCATGCCCCGCTCGGGCTTCTGCGGGTCGAAGAAGACCTGCTTGGTGTAGAACTTGGCCGCGGGCGGGATGTTCGGCTCGTCGGCCGCCCCCTTCTGGACCCCCTCCGCGACCAGCTGCAAGCGGGCGCTCCAGGGCGTCGGGGCGGCGCCCGGCTGGGTATTCCCGGGGAAGATCTCGTACTCCAGGAACCGGACCAGGCCGTTCTCGTGCCGCGAGGCGCCCTGGTTCTGCAGGTCGTCGAGCTCCGCGACCGACCAGCCCAGCGACCGGTGCTCGACCAGCAGCAGCTGATCGCCCACGAACTTCGGCCCCCGGTTGGGGTCGGGGTTCCCGCACTCGCTGGGCAGGCCGTAGCCCGGCAGCGTGGCGAGCCCGGGGTTGTAGACGCAGTCCACCTCGTCGAACGACATGCCGGGGAAGAGCTCGCGGACGGTCCGGTAGCGGTACTCCTCGCCGATGCCGCTGCCGGTGACCACGGTCCCGGCGGGGGTGAACTCCCACTTGCGCTCCTTGAGCACGTGCCCGGAGGCGTTGATCTGGACGATCCGCCGGCTCAGTTGCGTGCGGATCGGGTCGCTCTGGAACGGATCCCGGCCGAGCGAGGTGACGCTGTCGAAGTAGGCGTTGTCGAGCATCTGCCGGTCGGGGAACTCGTCGATCACGACGATGAACCGCGGCGTCTGGAGATCGGGGGGCGTAACCGCGGCCATGCTGTGCGAGGACTGGGCGTCGGTGTACCCGCGCCAGGCGTAGGGTGCGAACCACATGGACGCCTGGGGGGTGTTTCCGGCCGCGTCCATCGGGTTGACAAAGCGCCGGATGTGGAAGTAACGCGCCGCCCCGCCGCTGTCCCGAACCGTCAGCTTCTTGACGACCTGGTCCGGCTCCCACAGCAGGTGGGCGTCGAGCTCCGACTGCGACGCCCACGTGGCGTACCCGGCCTGGCGGAGCATGGCCAGCGTGGGGTGCGGCTCATCGTAACTCCAGGCGCCCCGCGCGAACTCCACGGAGGCGTGCGACCGCACGTCGCCGACGTCGGCGCCGAGACGGATCTGCTCGATCAGGGCGGCCACGCGGTCGCTCGAGGCCCTCACGACGGCGTCGCCGGTGGCGGCGACGAGGTCCCGCAGCGCCCGGTCATCGAGGATCATCCTCAGCCACGGCATCGTCGGGCCCGACGGCCAGTATGCGTGCGACGCGGGCGTGTACTCGTAGACGTAGCCGCGGTGCGTCGTCGCGACCGGCCCCGCGGGGTCCCCGCTGGGGGAGGTGTCCGGCCTCGTGTACACCGAGGTCAGCATGAGCTGCGGCACCGACGACACGGCGCCGTCGGCCATGCCGAAGTACCACGCGTAGGTCTCGGCGTCGTACACCTGGATGCCGGCCACCGACCCGAGCCACTCGTTCATGGTGACGGTGCGGTAGTGGTACCGGACCTGGTGCCGCCACGTGGTCGGCAGCGGATTCGACGGGTTCGCCGCGTTGTAGATGGCGATCGGGTCGTGCGGGTCGGCGTCGGAGTAGATGGAGGTGAAGCCGGGCCGATCGGTGTGGTGCAGCGTCAGGTCGAGCCCCGAGATCACGGAGTCGGGGATGTCGCCCTCGAAGGCGTAGATCCGATCGATGGCGATGTCGCCGTGCAGCTCGTACCTCGCCGGGTCCTCCTCCGGGCAGACCTGGGACACGATGTCGAACCGCGCCGGATCGTACTCCATGTCGTAGTGCCACTGGGGCCGGCCGACCCAGTTGAGCCCGGGGAACTTCCGGTGCGCGTAGAGCAGCGTCCACTTCACCTCGTCGAGCCCGCTGGTCGGGTTCGGGGCGATGAGCTTGATGGACCTGATCTGGCCCTTGGCGAGGCCGTCCTGCTGGCACTCGATCACGTCCGGGGTCGCCGGATCGTCCATGTGTCGGCGCGTGGCCGGCTGGTAGTCCATGACCACGCGGTGGCCGTGCCGATCCCGGATCTCCTTGCACAGCCCGATGTAGGGGATGCCGGCCCCGGGGTTGGTTCTCCACCACCACGGGTCGTGGGCGCGCCTCGGGTCGTCCTCGGGGAAGTGCTGCGGGAGCAGCGGGCGGTCGTGCGACGACGAGGGGACGTACTGGGTCGTGTCGTAGTCGATGACGCCGGAGGCCACATAGCTCTCGCACCACTTGCTCGCCGGCACATCCTCGCGGACGGCGATGAACGTGCAGGTGATCTCGCCCTCGTAGAGCGAGATCTCGTACTGCGTCGGGGGCGTGGTCCAGGCGTGCGTGCCCGTGTTGTAGGTCCCGTTGTGGCGCAGGCGCGCGCGGAATCGCGGGGGGGCCTCGTACTGACCGGTCGTCTCGATCAACTGGAACGGGATCGAGGTGTGAGCGTCGAGCACGAGGCGGGTGGTCCGCGGGTTGTCGCCGACCACGTCGGGGAGGGCGGAGTCGATCAGCAGGACCGGGTTCTCGCTGGCCATCCAGCCGACGCCGGTCCAGTCCCACCAGTAGTCCGACGGCGTCCCCGGGAACCGGCCCGGGGCGGTCATGTCCGCGAGGATCGGGCTCGCGGCCCGGGTGCGGTTGAGCCGGAAGGTCGCGCCGCCGAAGGGCAGGTCGAGGTCGTTGACGCGGACCAGGGGCATTCCGGTGACGAGATCGACCCATCCCTCGAGGGTCGGCCTGGACAGGCCGCGCCACCCCGTGGGGTGAGAGGCGATGGCATCAGGGACAAGGCAGAGCGAGCTCGCCCCGATCGAGGCGGCGGGAGGGAGAAAATCTCCGATGGACAACGGATTCGCCGGATTCGCGTTGGCGCGGAAGCCGAAGTACTGCTGACCGCCGGCGTAGCCATCGAGCGGATCAAGGTGCGCCGGGAAGATGTGCCATTCGGCGAGGTGCACGAGCGTCGAGTCGGCACGGAAGAGCAGCGGGTGGTAGCAGACGCTGTCGTAGATCCCGCCGGGGACGACCTCGCTCGGCTGGACCTCGACCTCGGACTCCGAGCCGTCCTGGTTCTTCACGACCTTGAACGTGGCCCAGCGGTACGTCGGGGCGGTGCTGCCGCTGACCGGGTCCAGCGACGGGTCGGCGATGATCCTCGACGTCGCGCGCGTCGGATCGAACAGGCTCACGTCGTACGGCCGCAGCCCGGTCTGCGGATCGGGCATGTTCTCGAGCACGGGCACCAGGTTGCGCGTCACCTCGAAGGGCACCGGCTGGCCGCCGATCATCACGGTCGGCACGTGATCCGCCGGGAGCCCCGTGTTGGGATCGCGGTCGATCGGCCGCTCCGCGGTCGGGCACGGCTCGGGGGGATCGGCCGCCGCGGAGGCGAGCATCAGGAGGATGGTCGCGCAGGCAGCGCCGGCCCAGCGGCCCCGCCGCGGGGATCGGGGCCGCTCGCCGGCCGCTCCATGGATGACCTCCAGACCCAGGACAGCCGCCGAAGCCGAATCCCGCTGCGCCATGATCTTCTCCTGAGCAGGTGTCTGCGGGCGGCAAACGTACCGACAGCATTTATGACTGTCAATCATGGCACATCGGTGTGTCGTTCTCACACGTATATGTGGCAAGGCATCCCCAAGGGTCCACGGTTTCGTGGTCGATGACGAAGCGACACCCCCGTTTGGGGGAGCCTTACATCCAAGGTGATGCCATGGAACGGGCTCTGCTTCAAAGGAGCCTTCCATTTCGAAGACCCCGGTCCCGACGGCCCCACGCAGATCGCGGGCGGCGATTTCACACGGGCGCGGGATTCCCTCTCGGCGTGGGCCACCGGCTGGGACGGCGCGAGGCGGCGCCCGCCTCGCGGCCGGGTCGGCCTCTCCGATCAGGGCCTTCGTGACGATCAACCGTGACGGGGAGGGCCCGCCGCCGCGGCGTCTCCCGGTCGCGGGCCGCGGAGTGCGCGTGCGGGTCGATCCGGGCGGGTGGCCGCGTACGATCCGCCCGCCATCCCGCCCGCCCCGCCATCCCCCCACCCCCCCCCACTGCCATCCCCACGGAGACGTTCCGATGTCGCTGGAGATCATCCCTGTCGAGCCGGGGCACGTCGATGAGCTGGCCCGGATCTGCTACGACGCCTTTGGCGGGCTGCATGATCGCCACAGCATGCCGCGGGACTTTCCGGATCTTGAGGGGCCGAAGTTCGTGCTCTCGATGATGGCGGCGCGGAGCGACTTCTACGGGGTGGCGGCGCGGCTGGATGGGAGGCTGGTGGGGTCGAACTTCTTGCAGGTGTCGGACGAGGTCGCGGCGGTGGGGCCGATTACGGTGGAGCCGTCGGTGCAGGCCAGGGGGGTCGGGCGGGCGCTGATGCGGGCGGTGCTGGACTATGCACGGGAGCGGTCGATCGCGCACGTGCGGCTGATGCAGGAGGCGTACAACGCGACGAGCCTGTCGCTGTACACATCGCTGGGGTTCGAGTGGCGC
>JBIQJK010000227.1:0-3491 GCA_044507535.1 Planctomycetaceae bacterium
GGAAGCTGGCCTCGAAGTTCGCCAGCAGCGGGATCGGTCGGTTCATCGGCCGGGTTGGCTCCGCGGCCTGGGGCGCGGCCAGGCGCTTCGCAAGCAAGGCCGGGAGCAAGTTCGCGCGGCGGATCTACCACGACGGTAGTACTGGATTGTCGCTCATCGATGACGCGCGGGACCTCATCAGGCGCAAGCCCCCCGCAACCATAGACTGCGGGTGCTTCGCCGCAGGGACGCCGGTGTGGACTACTACGGGTCTCGTCCCAATCGAGGAAGTTAGGGTCGGGGACCTCGTTCTTGCAAAGGACGAACTGACAGGCGAGCTAGTGTACCGGCATGTCGAGGCGGAGATCATCACCGAGGGAGCTGCATTGCTCGAGCTGTGGCTTGTGGACGCCTCGGGTGTAACGGAGCTTCTTCAGACGACCGACGAGCACCCCTTCTGGTTGCAAGACAGAGGCTGGGTACGAGCCGACAGTCTGTCTCTCCCGGCAATATGCTCCATGCCGCCTCCTCAGGCACAGTGACCGTCTTGGCCATCAACTTCAATACCATACGAACGACTGTTCATAATCTCACAATCGATGGCACTCCCAACTATTTCGTCGGGCCGGACGGGGTGTGGGTGCATAACGGCAAATGTCCTTGGGACACTCTGGCCGACTCGCTTGGCTACACGCGAATGCGTGACTACCCTTTCAATTCCCATGGCCAAAAGGTCTACAAGAACAGAGGCAAGTTTATTACGCCAGATGCAGATAGCCACATTGGCGGCACGTGGAAAATGTTCGACAGACAGGGAAACCGACTTGGCACCTATAATGATGATCTCACCGTCAGGCTTGGAGACTAGGCATGTTTGCGATTGAAGTTCTACCGGACCATCCGCTGCCGTCATTCCAAAGTCCCCCGGCTGTATGCGTCCAGGTGACGATCAATGGGTTTCAAGAAATAGCGGAAGTGCCGCTCGTGTACTGGTCGATTCAAGATTATTATTCGCAGTGGCAGCGAGCGTGCACGAGAGTTGTTGCCGAATGCGTGCCATCGTCCTTGCTAATGCATGTAATTGGGCCGCCTCGCAAGGCTAGCTCGTCTCTTGCGTGGGTATTGTATCCTGTCGCGCCGGTTGTCTACGTGCAGCAGACCCTAATCATAAAGCAGGATCTTCGTCGCTTGCAGAACTGGAATGACGTACACGGGCTGGTGCGTCCTCGTGCTGTTGTCGCGGAGGATGGTGAGAGAATTTCAGAGTGGAGAACCGATCTGGCATCAGTGAGCGCGTTTTGCAGTCGTTTGTCTGCAGCAACAGAATAGGACATTGCTGCTTTGAGGTAGTAGGATGCCGGTGCCAACACCTTGGACCACTCGCGCGCTGCGCCCTTATCCCGTTCCGTAGCTCGCCCGCGGCAGCGCTGAGGCGCCGGCGCGCCCGAAAAAATGTCAGAAAATGTCGGCCCCGGCTCCCCGCCGGCCGCGGCGCCGGTGCGCTCGTACGCACCTGCGTGCGCTCGTAGACACCCCCACGCACCCGTACGCAATGTCAGTCCCCGCAGGGGGTTACGACATTTGTGCGCGAGCCCCCGGCGCGGGCGCTCCGTACACTCTTCATGTGCACGGGGGCACGCGCGGCCGTGCACAATCGCGGGTGGCGCGCGGGGAGCTGGCGACCATGAAGATCGAGCTGCGGGCGACGGAGAAGGTCAGGCCCTACGAGAAGAACCCCAGGCTCAACGACGGCGCCGTCGCCGCGGTGGCGCGGAGCCTTCAGGAGTTCGGCTTCAGACAGCCGATCGTGGTGGACGCCGAGGGCGTGATCATCGTCGGGCACACCCGCTGGAAGGCGGCGCAGAGCCTGGGGCTGAGGAAGGTCCCGGTGCACGTGGCCGACCTCGACCCGGTCAAGGCGAGGGCGTACCGGATCGCGGACAACCAGACCGCCACGATCGCCGAGTGGGACATGGACCTGCTGCCGCAGGAGCTGCGGGACCTCGAGGGGGCCGACTTCGACCTCTCGATCCTCGGCTGGTCGCCCGAGGACCTCGACGCCATGCTCGCGGAGGTGGACGGCTCGGCCGGCGGGAACGCCGACGCGGACGAGGTGCCCGAACCGCCGAAGGTGGCGCTGACCCGCCCGGGGGACCTCTGGATCTTGGGGAGGCACCGGCTGCTGTGCGGGGACTCCACCAAGCCCTCCGACGTGGACCGGCTCCTCGACGGCGAGAAGGCCGCCCTGTGCGCCACCGACCCTCCGTACCTGGTGGACTACACCGGCGAGCGGCCGGACGACAGCGGCAAGGACTGGAGCGGGACCTACCGCGAGGTGGAGATCACCGACGCCGACAGCTTCTTCATCGGCGTGTTCACCAACGTGCTCAGGGTCGTGGCGCCCCACGCGGCGATCTACTGCTGGCACGCGCACAAGCGCCAGCGGCTCATCGCCGAGGTCTGGGAGCGCCTGGGCATCCTCGACCACCAGCAGATCGTGTGGGTGAAGCCCACGCCGGTCTTCGGGCGGGTCTTCTGGCACTTCAGGCATGAACCGTGCATGATGGGCTGGCGGCAAGGGAGCATGCCCGAGCACGACTCCGACCACGAGTTCAACTCGGTGTGGGAGATCGACTGGGAGGGCAAGAGCCGGATCGTGGGCAACGAGCACCCGACCCAGAAGCCGGTGGAGATCTTCGCCCGGCCGATGCGCAAGCACACCAGGCCGGGGGACCTCTGCTACGAGCCGTTCTCCGGCAGCGGGAGCCAGCTCATCGCGGCCGAGAGCCTGGGCCGGCGGTGCTGCGCCATGGAGCTCGAGCCGGTGTTCGTGGACGTAGCGGTCCGCCGCTGGGAGCGGTACACCGGCAAGGCCGCCCGCCGCTACGGCCCCGACGGCGCCGAGCTACCCGGTATGGCGGCGCCCGCGGGCGAGGAGGCCGGCGACGATGCCGTTCTCATGACTGAGAACACCCCCGCTCAGGAGGCGGGGGTGGGGGAGGGGTGATGCCGGGGATGGGGCTACAGGTCGCTCGGGGGCAGGGGGCCGTCGGCCCCCTGGTCCCACGCCAGCCGCTCGTCTCTGGCCGCCAGCAGGTCGCGCCCGCCCAGCAGGTCGGCCGTCCGGCGGCCGGTGGCGCGGGCGACGGCGCGGGCCAGATCGGCCCACTCCTCGACCGTGAGCATGTCGTCGGCCCGGGCCGAGAGCATGGCCTCGGCCGCGGCGAGCACGGCCCGGAGGTGTTCGTGCGAGGCGGTCGTCATCGCTCAGCCCTCCTTCCCGGCGCCGGTGGCGACGCCCGTGGCGATGAATGTACCGCGCTCGGTCTTGCGGAACCGCGCCTGCTTCCCCCTGGCGGCGATCTCGCGGATGATCGCGGCGTAGAGGGTCGCCTCGGGCGTCTTGCCCCCGGGGCTGGTCCACAGCCCCTTGGCCTCCATCTGCGCCACCATCTCTTTGGCCTTCATCGGCGCCCCCGCCTCGGCGAGCACCATGGCGGCGGCGTCGAGGG
>JBIQJK010000228.1:0-3374 GCA_044507535.1 Planctomycetaceae bacterium
AGGAGAGGTGCTGGTCTGGAAGTGCGGGGCCGGAGAGGGGACATCGGGGCATCGAGGCGGAGGGGGGTGGGCGGGCGGTTCCTATAGTTGGTGCCTTTTACCCCCGTAAGCACGCCCTTGCCCCCCCCCCCCTCCCCCACCCCCCCTACCCCCCCCGCGTACCCGCCGATGTTCCCGGCCGACCAGGTCCGCTCGATGTTCATCGAGTTCTTCCGGTCCAAGCCGGGGCCGGGGGCGGAGGGACACACGTTCGTCCCGTCGAGCCCGGTGGTGCCGGTGGACGACCCGACGCTGCTGTTCACCAACGCGGGGATGAACCAGTTCAAGCCGATCTTCCTGGGGCAGGCGGACCCGTCGAGCGAGCTGGGGCGGCTGAAGCGGGCGGTCAACAGCCAGAAGTGCATCCGGGCCGGGGGGAAGCACAACGACCTGGAGGACGTGGGGAAGGACACGTACCACCACACGTTCTTCGAGATGCTGGGGAACTGGTCGTTCGGGGACTACTTCAAGCGGGAGTCGATCTCCTGGGGGATGGAGCTGCTGACGGAGGTCTTCGGGATCCCGAAGGACCGGCTGTACGCGACGTACTTCGGCGGGGACGAGGGGGCGGGGCTGGAGCCGGACCTGGAGGCGCGGGAGATCTGGCTGGAGCACCTGCCGGAGACGCACGTGCTGCCGGGGAGCATGAAGGACAACTTCTGGGAGATGGGGGAGACGGGGCCGTGCGGGCCGTGCTCGGAGATCCACTTCGACCGGATCGGGGGGCGGGAGGCGGCGCACCTGGTGAACGCGGGGGACCCGGACGTGATCGAGATCTGGAACCACGTGTTCATCCAGTTCAACCGGGAGGAGGACGGGAGCCTGCGGCCGCTGCCGGCGAGGCACATCGACACGGGGATGGGGTTCGAGCGGCTGGTGTCGGTGCTGCAGAACAAGCGGAGCAACTACGACACGGACGTGTTCACGCCGATCTTCGCGGCGATCGAGCGGGCGACGGGGGCGCGGCCGTACATGGGGCGGCTGGGGGAGGCGGACAAGGACAAGGTGGACACGGCGTACCGGGTGATCGCGGACCACATCCGGACGCTGGCGTTCGCGATCACGGACGGGGCGGTGCCGAGCAACGAGGGGCGGGGGTACGTGCTGCGTCGGATCCTGCGGCGGGCGGTGCGGTACGGGCGGCAGATGCTGGGGGCGCGGACGGGGTTCTTCAGCCAGCTGGCGCCGGTGGTGGTGGAGCGGATGGGGGAGGCGTTCCCGGAGCTGAGGCGCGACCCGCAGCGGGTGGCGTCGATCATCCTGGACGAGGAGGAGAGCTTCGGGCGGACGCTGGACCGGGGCGTGGGGCTGTTCGACGAGGCGTGCGCGCGGGCGATCGTGCAGGGGAAGCTCAAGCCGGGGATCGCGGCGCGGAAGACGCAGGTGTCGCAGCGTCGGCGGGACGGGGAGATCGTGGTGGAGGTGGCGGCGCTGGAGACCGTGGGGTCGCAGGGGCCGGAGATCCTGGAGGTGCCGGTGAGCGCGGTGCGGCCGGCGTGGATCAACCACGTCTTCGAGCGGCCGCCGGTGATCGGCGGGGAGGACGTCTTCAAGCTGTACGACACGTACGGCTTCCCGGTGGACCTGACGCAGCTGATGGCGGAGGAGCGGGGGCTGCAGGTGGACCTGGCCGGGTTCGACCGGCTGATGGAGGGGGCGCGGGAGAAGTCGGGGGCGGGGCAGGAGGGGCGGGCGCTGAGGGGGGAGGCGGTGGCGGGGCTGCGCGCGATGGGGGTGGAGCCGACGGACGACCGAGAGAAGTTCGGCACGCGGGACGTCCGCGCGACGGTGAAGGCGATCTACAACGGGCTGAACTTCGACGAGCACGCGTCGGCCGGGGGGACGGGGCGGCAGGTGGGGATCGTGCTGGACCGGACGAACTTCTACGCGGAGATGGGGGGGCAGGAGTCGGACGAGGGGCGGATGCTGGTGACGCGCGAGGCGAGGAGCGGCGCGGGGGACACGAAAACGGGCGGGGAGTTCAAGGTGGAGCACGTGGGGGTGTACGGGGGGTACGTGCTGCACGTGGGGCGGGTGGTGCGCGGGGAGATCCGGGTGGGGGATGATGTGCAGCTGTTCGTGGAGGGGCAGCGGCGGTCGCAGATCATGGCGAACCACACGGCGACGCACCTGCTGAACTGGGCGCTGCGGGAGGCGCTGGGGGAAGGGGTGGAGCAGCGCGGGTCGCTGGTGGCGCCGGACCGGCTGCGGTTCGACTTCTCGCACGGCAGGCCGGTGGCGCCTGCGGAGCTGGGGGCGATCGAGAGGATGGTGCGGGAGAAGATCGAGGCGGGGCTGACGGTGTACGCGGAGACGGCGCCGCTGAACCTGGCGCGGAACATCACGGGGGTGCGGGCGGTCTTCGGGGAGGCGTACCCGGACCCGGTGCGGGTGGTGTCGATCGGGGCGCCGGTGTCCGCGCTGCTGGACGACACGAAGAACCCGGAGTGGGCGCGGTACTCGGTGGAGTTCTGCGGGGGGACGCACGTGGGGAACACGCGGGAGATCGGGGCGTTCGCGCTGACGGAGGAGGAGGCGGTCGCGAAGGGGATCCGGCGGGTGGTGGCGATCAGCGGGGTGGCGGCGCAGGCGGCGCACGCCGCGGCGGAGAACGTCGCGAAGCGGCTGGAGGCGGCGGCGAAGCTGGGGGACGAGGAGCTGGGGGCGGAGCTGGCGTCGATCTCGGGGGAAATTGATGCGATGACGCTGCCGGCGGCGCGGAAGGCGGAGCTGCGGGGGAAGGTGGCGGAGCTCCAGGAGCGGGTGAAGCAGGCGCAGAAGCGTGCGGCGGCGGCGCGGGCGGCGGAGGCGGCGGTGGTGGCGCGGCGGATCGGGGAGTCGGCCGCGGCGTCGATGCAGGAGGTCGTGGTGAACACGATCGAGGCGGGGTCGGACCGGGGCGCGCTGCAGGCGGCGCTGGATGCGGTGATGAAGGCGTCGCCGCGGTCGGCGGTGATGCTGCTGAGCCCGGACGAGGCGGAGGGGAAGGTGAGCATCATCGCGGGGGTGCCGGAGGGGCTGGTGAGGCGAGGGCTGAAGGCGGGGGACTGGGTTCGCGCGGCGGCGGAGGTCGTCGGCGGCAAGGGCGGGGGGAAGCCGAACGCGGCGCAGGGGGGCGGGACGGAGGTGGGGAAGACGCGGGAGGCGATCCAGGTGGCGCAGCGGTTCGCGGCGAAGGTGCTTGGATTTTGAGGAGGTGAAGAGGAACCCGCCCCCAACCCCCGCCCTCAGGGCGGGGGCTTCGAGGGGGAGGAGGAGTAGGAGGGGAGGGAGGCCATGGAGCCCTCACCCGGCCTCTCCCAAGGGGAGAGGGGGGCGGAGGGGAAGAGGATGAG
>JBIQJK010000055.1:0-23472 GCA_044507535.1 Planctomycetaceae bacterium
CTCACCGCAGCAGGACGAACGCCAGAATCGCCACCCCCACCAGGGCCAGCACCCCGGCGAGGAGCCAGACGATGCCCCAAACGCCCCATCGCTCCTGGATGGACCGGAAGCCCAGGGCGGAGATCGCGTCGGCGAGCCAATCGAAGATCATCGCGCAGTCCTTTCCGGCCGGGCGCGGCTCACAGGGCCGCCTTCATCAGGGCGACCCCAGCGCATACGAGCAGGAACAGCACCAGGTCCACGGCGACCACGCGCCACGACGGCCACCCGACGTGACGGTTGATGACGGCGTGGTCGAACCATTCCAGCAGAGCAGAAGCGCTTCGATACGAGCCCGGATGGGGAGACTCCTCTGTGCACGGACCCGCCCCGGGGTGGTGCGGGATGAGCCGTGTGCGGTCCTCATACCATTCGGAATGCCCTTCGCCCCGATTTCAGCGGTCCTCGACGACCTCCGTGCCGGAAAGATGATCGTCCTGACGGACGATGAACGCCGCGAGAACGAGGGGGACCTGGTCCTCCCGGCCCAGTTCATCACCCCCGAAGCGGTGACGTTCATGCTCTCGGTCGCCCGGGGGTACATGTGCCTGTGCCTGACGGAGGCGGACTGCGACCGGCTGGACCTGCCGCCCCAGGCCGCGGTGAACACCGCCGCGCGGGGGACGGCCTTCACCGTCTCCATCGACGGCCACCCCAAGCACGGCTTCACCACCGGGGTGTCGGCGAAGGAGCGGGCCCGGTGCATCAAGATGGCGATCGATCCCAGCTCGCGCCCGGACGACTTCGTCCGCCCCGGGCACATCAACCCGCTGCGGTCGCGGGACGGGGGGGTGCTGGTGCGGACGGGGCAGACGGAAGGGTCGATCGACCTGTGCCGGCTCGCCGGGCTGTACCCGGCCGCGGTGATCATCGAGATCATGCGCGACGACGGCGAGATGGCCCGTGTGCCGGACCTGAAGATCCTGTGCGAGAAGCACGGGCTGAAGATGTGCTCGGTGGCGCAGATCATCGAGCACCGGCTCGGGCGCGAGAGCCTGATCCGCCGGATGCCGCCGGTCAGCGGCACGCCCGTGCGGACGCGCCACGGGGCGTTCAACCTCATCGCCTACGAGTCGCTGGTGGACCCGCTGCCGCACGTGGCGCTGACGGCGGGGGGCGTGGGGGACCTGGAGCCGGGGCTGGGGAGCGGCGGGGTGGGCGGGCTGGTCAGGCCCGTCGAGATCGCCGAGCCGGTGCTGGTGCGGATGCACCGTCGGAACATGCTCGGGGACATCTTCGGCGACCTGGACTCGTCGAAGGAGGGCCCGACGGGGGACCTGCTGCACGCGGCCATGGCCGCGGTTCAGAAGGAAGGCCGCGGCGCGATCGTCTACCTGCGGCCCGAGGGGATGGGCGCCGGCGGCGGCCCCGACACGCTGGCCAACCGCCTGCACACCGTGCGCCGGCATGGGCACGGGGCCGGGCAGTGGGGGGGATGGGGAGGGGGATGGGCGGGGACGGCGCTGCCGGCCTTCGACCCCGGCTCCGACACCCCCGACCTGACCGCCGACCACACCGTCAGCGGCTACGCCGTCCCGCGGCACATGCGCGACTTCGGCGTCGGCGGCCAGATCCTGCGGAACCTGGGGATCTCCAAGATCCGCCTGATGACCAACCACCCGACGGACCTGCCGGGGCTGGAGGCGTTCGGGCTGGAGATTGTGGAGCATGTGCCGATTGGCTGACAGGGGCCCATCCAAGCCGAACCGCGACCGTCAGGGAGCGGCTCGCCCGCTTGCACGAGAGTCTCCGCGACCCGTCTCCGAGGCAGGCCAATGTCCGAGCCCACTCCCAACTTCCCCCTCGGGTACTTCATCACCTTCCGCACCTACGGCACCTGGCTCCCCGGCGACCCGCGCGGCTCGGTCGATCACCGCCACAACCAGCCCAACACACCTCCTCTCCCATGGCTCCCCGCGCGGCACGCGAGGTCCGATGCAGCGCGGAAGCAGGCTGTCGTCACGCTCGACAGCGCCCAGCGGGCCGTCACCGACGCCACGCTGAAGGAGGTGTGCGCGTACAAGGGCTGGACGCTGCACACGAAGAACGTCCGCACCAACCACGTCCACATCGTGCTCTCGGCGCAGGCCCCGCCGGAGCCGGTGATGAACACCCTCAAGTCGTGGTGCACGCGGCGGATGCGGGAGCGGGGCGTCATCCCGCCGGGCATCGAGCCGTGGGCGAGGCACGGGAGCACGAGGTACCTCTGGACGTCCGAGCACATCCGCAAGGCGTGCGAGTACGTGGACGACATGCAGGGGCCGGACCTGCCGATGGCCGATCTTGACCTTGACGACGAGAGTGGCACGGACATGGTGGGCCGGTGATGTTCCTCTACGCACGCGGGCGAGCCGCTCCCTGACGGTCGCGGTTCGGCTCCTCCGCTTCTGCGGCCGCATCGCTCTTCTCACCCGTGTACCTCCCCACCACCCCCCTCCACATCGTCTCAATCTCCCCCACCAGGTTCTCGAACGCCCGCGCCTCCGCCCGCCGGCGCGACTGGTCCACCGCCTCCTTTGTCGTCCACGCGTTGGCGAGCTGGTCCGTCTTGGCCGTCCCCTCCGCCAGGCCGTAGATGAACCCCGTCCGCGTGTCCACCAGCGCGGCCGACGCGGTGCAGGTCACCCGCGCCTCCTTCGCCGGGAAGATCCCCAGCGTGATCGTCCCGAGCACCGGCACCACCGTCTCGGACCCGAAGACCGTGTCGAACGTGTAGATCAGCACCATGTCCGCCTGCACGCTCGCGGCCATCATCCGCAGGTCCTTCTCACCCGTCACCCGCGACGGGGCCATCAGCCGGTTCGCCGGCACGATCCCCGCCACCATCGGCAGCTTCACCAGCCGCTCGAACTGCTCGTCGGTCTCGACCTCGCGGACCGTGACGATGTGGCACAGCCCTCCCCCTTCGCCCGCCTCGTAGGAGAACGACTTGTACCCGGGGGCCTGCACGCGCACCGCGGCGATGGACGCCGGGAACGACGCCGCGGGGCGGCGGGCGAGCCGGGCCGCGATGGAGGCGTCGGTCATGGCCGCGGCCTCCTCCGCGGTGATCCCCAGCGCGCGGAAGTCCGCCCGTCCCCCGGGGGTGACGTAGCTGGCGCAGCCGCCCAGCCCCGCCGCGAGCCAGCACGCCAGCCCCATGGCCACGATCCATACGCTCCTCGCCATCATTCGCTCCTTCGATATCGCCGCTGCTTCCCCGGCGCGCACCGATCGCCGCCCACCGAGGCCATGTCCCCGCCCGCATCCGCCGCGGGCTGACTGGTGTTCCGGGACAGACGTGCAGTGCGCAGAGGTGCGGGAAGGTTCACCGGCGCCGGCGGACACACCGGTGTGCCTTCCCGTGCCATGTGGGCGTCAACAGGGTGGCTCTCGCGAATGGGCCTTGACCGGTCCGCTATCTGGGGCCGATACTCTCGAACCGGCCGTGAGGGCCCTGATCGCGGCCGCACCGCCGCCCCTCTGGAGCCCGATCCATGCTGTTCCGCGTCCAATGTGTTGACAAGGCCACCGGCGCCCAGTCCGACCGCCTCTACCGCGCCGATGCCCCGGACCGCGCGGCGGAGATGGCGATGCGCGAGGGGTACATCGTCGGCCACGTCTTCCCCGAGGCGGATGTGCCGCTGGCGCCGGCGCAGCCGGGGCGGCTGGCGAGCTATGCGAGGAAGGCGGACCGGCCCAGGGGCGTCTGGGCCTTCCTGAACTTCGAGGTCTTCCTCTTCCCGGTGGTGATCCGGGTCATCTTCGCGCTCTCGCTCGGCGTGACGCTGATCCTGACCATCGCCGCGCCGATCTACTGGCTCGTCTTTGAGAAGGACCGATCCTCCGGAGCGGCGATGCAGGTGGCGCTCGTGCTGGCGTGGAGCTGGCTGTGGGTGATCGGCCTGCGGCTGCTCTGCGAACTCATGGTCGTGTTCTTCTCGGTGCACGACCGCCTGCGGGAGATCAGTAGGAACACCTCGCGGCAGGAGTGAGGGCCGGGGCCTCCGCTCGGGAGGCGTCCACCGACGCCCGGTGACCCTGGCCCCATGACCGGTCACTCAGTCCCGGGGCGAGTCGGACGCGCAGCGTCCCGGAGGCCGGCCCGGAGTCGCGCCAGCAGCGGCTCCGCCGCGTGCCCGCGCCAGACTTCGTAGCAGACCCCGTTCGGCTGAACCGCTGTAAAGGTCGCCGGCGTCGCGGCCGCGACGGCGTCCAGATCGGCAGCGAAGTCAACAATGACGAACTGCCGGATCTTGTCGACGTCGTCAGGCCAGCGGTATTGCCCCCATTCCCGTGGTGGGGAGACGGCGAGCTCGTCCCACGATCGGGGCCACCGGGTGTAGCCGTTCGCCTCGAGATGGTCGCCGATCGCCTCGCAGACCAGGATCGCCAGCTGCAGGCGTTCTTCCGCCTTGAGCTGTGACTTGGCGACCCTTATGAAGGTGTACGTAAACCACACCAGCCCGGCGCCGCCGCGACGCCGACGGTTGTCAGAGCCCATGTCATGATCCGCCGCTTCCGGGTCATCCGGCGGGCCTCCGTTGAGCCGCGAAGAGGTAGCGCCGGCGGCGCCGCGCCCCGCTCACAGCTTCTTCAGCGCCTCCACCAGCCCGTCGATGTGCCCCTTCTCGTGCGCCGCGGAGATCTGCACCCGCAGCCGCGCGTGCCCCTCGGGCACCACCGGGTAGCCGAAGCCGATCACGAACACCCCAAGCTCCAGCAGCCGCTTGCTCATCGCGATCGCCTTGGCCGTGTCGTGCACGATGATCGGGCAGATCGCCGTCGGGCTCTCCAGCACGTCGAACCCCGCGGCCCGGATCTGCTGCCGGGCGTACTGCACGTTGTCCCGCAGCTTCTGCACGCGCTGCGGCTCGCGCAGCAGGATCTCGATCGCCTTGGCCGCGCTGCACGCCACCGTCACCGGCAGCGCGTTGGAGAAGAGCGTCGGCCGCCCCCGCTGGATCAGCAGCTCGATCGCCCGCTTCGGGCCGGCGACGAACCCGCCCGCCCCGCCGCCGAGCGCCTTGCCCAGCGTGCCGGTGAACAGGTCCACCTTCCCGTTCTTCGCCCCCTCCCCCGCGGGCGACCACATGTCGAAGTGCTCGTGCGTGCCGCGGCCGTTGTTCCCCATCACCCCGTGCCCGTGGCTGTCGTCCACGACCAGCAGCGCCCCGTACTCGTCGCACATCCGCCGCATCGCCGGCAGGTCCGCGATCGAGCCCTCCATCGAGAAGACCCCGTCGGTGACGACCCAGATCACCCCGGTGACGTCCTTGTTCGCCCGCGCCTCCTCCAGGCGCTGCCGCAGCCCCCCCTCACCCTCCAGCTTGTTGTTCTTGTAGACGCTCTTGTGGACCCCCTTCTTGATCACCGTCGTCAGCCGGATCGAGTCGATGATGCAGGCGTGGTTCAGCTCGTCGGAGATGACGATGTCCCCCGGCTCGCACAGCGTCGGGAACAGCGCCTCGGCCGCGGTCCACGCCGAGACGAACGTGTAGCTCGCCTCGGTCCCCATGTAGTCGGCGATCGCCCGCTCGATCGTCTCGTGCGGCGTGAACGTGCCGCAGATGAACCGCACGCTCGCCGTCCCCGCCCCGTAGTCCTTCAGCCCCTTGATCCCCGCCTCGACCACCTCCGGGTGGTTCGCCAGCCCGAGGTAGTTGTTCGAGCAGAAGCACAGGCACTCCCCGTACCCCCGGAGCTTCACCACCGCGTCCATCGGCCCCTCGATGGTCTGGAGGTACTTATAAAGCTTCTGCTCCCGCAGGTCCGCCAGCAGGGCGTCGGCGCGGCGGGCGAAGGGGTGGTCGGGGGAGGTCGTCGGGGTCGCGGGCATCAGCGGGGCTCCTGGCGTCGGACAGTCTGCTTTCTGGACGGAATAAGCCCGCGATTCTAGAGGTTCAAACGCCGCGGCCACGCGGCCGCATGCCCGCGGGCCCCGCGGTACACTGCGGCCCGAGGCCCCCGGCCGCAGTCGCCGCCGGGGCGTTTCAGGGGGAGAACGGCCCGGCGGGTCAGCCGCCCGCGCCGGTCGGGGCCCGTTGCAGACACCAAGCACCACAGGAGATGATCGCATGAAGACCCGCGTCCTGCTCGCCAGCACCCTCCTCGCCGCCGCGGCCGCCACCGCCGCCCTCCTCAGCCCCCGCGCCGCCGCCACCGCCCCGGCCGCCCCCGCGCCCGCCAGCGCGACGGCCTTCACCGTGGACGGCGTCCACTCCTCCGTCGTCTTCCGCGTCCGGCACATGAACGTCGCCGACTTCTGGGGCGCGTTCGGCAACGTCTCCGGCGCCTTCGACCTCGTGGACGGCGGCTCGATCGAGATCAACATCGACCCCGCTTCCATCGACACCCGCAACGACCGGCGCGACGGCCACCTCCGCAGCCAGGACTTCTTCAGCGTCAAGGAGTTCCCCGAGCTCGCCTTCAAGTCCACCAGCGTGAAGAAGGTCGGCGAGAACACCTTCGAGGCCGCGGGCGAGCTGACCATGCGCGGCGTCACCAAGCCGCTGACCGTCACCATCGAGCAGACCGGCTCCGCCGAGGGGCGCAACGGCCCCATCGCCGGCATGCGGTCCGAGTTCACCGTCAAGCGTTCCGACTTCAACATGAGCTACGGCCTGGCCAACAACGCCCTGGGCGACGAGGTCCACGTCATCGTCAGCCTCGAGGGCGGCCGGCGCTGAACGGGCTCTCCACGTGGACGTCGCCCAGATCAAGTTCCTCCTCTTCGGAATGGCGATCCCCGCGGCGGTCGGCGCCGCCGCGGGGATCGCCGCCCGGCTGGCCGCGGCCAGGGCCTGGCACCGCCTCGCCGCGGCCCTCGCGACGCTGGGGGTCGGCCTCGCCTTCCTCGCCGCCTTTCCGCTGATCAACGGCGCGCCGCCGCGCTGGCCGCCGATCGACAGCGAGTCGCGCCTGTTCATCCTCGCCGCGGGCGCGACGGCCCTCTGCGCCGTCGCCGCCGCGGTTCGCCCGCGAGCCGTGGGATGGACCGTGGTGGCCCTCGCGAGCCTCGCCGCGCCCGTCGCGGTCCTCTGGCCCGCCCTCGCGCGTGCCATCACCCGCGGCACATCGCCGAGCCTCGAGCAGGCCGCGTGGAGCATCGGCGGAGCGGCCGCCTGCGCCCTGGTCGCCCTCCCCGTGCACCGAACGGCCCGGCGCGACGCCCTGCCGCGCAGCGCGACGATCATGCTCGCCGGAACCTGCGCCGCCGCGGGCGCCGCCCTCGCCGCCTCCCACAGCATGAAGCTCGCCCAGTTCGCCCTCGCCGCCGCCGCGGCGACCGCGGCCTGCGGCCTCATCGCCCCGCATCGCGAGACGGCGTCCCCCGGCGCCGCGCCCCGCTCCACCCCGGCGGCATCGACCCTCCCCGCCGCGATCCTCGCCGCGCTCCTGGTCGCCGGCGGCGCCTACGGCGAGCTCCACCCCGCCGTCGCCGCGGCCATCGCCCTCGCCCCCCTCGCCGGCCTCGCCGCCGCCCACGCCCCGCTCAACTGGCCCCCCAAGCGCACCTGGGGCCGAGTCGCCGCCGCCGCCCTCGTCGCCACCGGCGCAATCGTCGCCGCGGCCGTCCTGAGCCACTCCGATGCCGGCGGATACCAGTACGACTACTGACCCCCGCACGCCCCCGGGCCCACGACCTGTTTCCCGGGGCCGACCTCACCCTCCAACTCAGCCTGCTCTCAACCCACTCCCCGGCCCCGGGCCGCCGCCCGGTGTCCGATCAGCGGACAACCCGCTTCCCCGAGGAAGGGCAGGGAACACATGGAGCGGGGTGGGGGGCGAAGGTGAGACGGTGGACGGGGCGTGGGATGATGAAAAGTAAGGAAACACGCCTGGAGGGATTCGAACCCCCAACTTTCGGTTCCGAAGACCGACGCTCTATCCATTGAGCTACAGGCGCCCTGCCCGGCGGCCCCGTCAGTCAACCCCGCGGCCGCCGGCCACAACAGCGTACGCCCCCGGTTCAGCCGGGGCCAGATTCGCCTCCCGCCGCCCTACCCCCAGTCAACCGAGGCATGGGCGTTGTCCCTCGCCATCCGAACGAATCAGGCATTCCACCTGGGTCCCTGCAAGCTGGACGCGATGATGAGCATCCGGATGACATCGGCGCGGGTTTCATCTCGTCTGTCACACGGGCCGGAGAAGGCAGTGAACCGGGGCTGCGAATGGGCGCGCATTCTTCTCGCGGCCAGGGGTGCGAGAACTCGCCATCTTCCCGTGGAATTGAACCGAGCGAGTCTCCGGTGGCGGCTCCTTCGGACATGCCCGCACACGCCCAGCCGCCTGCCACGCGGCATCGCGGGTCGAGTGCGTCCCCTGTGGCGAGGCGCGAGAGCGCGCTGTCGCTCCCTGTTCGCCGGGCGGCGAACGGGTGCTAATGCACATCGGTGTGCGTGCGGGCTGTGCCTCGCGGTGTGCGACGGGATATCGAACGTGTGTAACTGCTACTACTTAGAAAGTGCGCGAGCAGGGCAATCGACACGGCCCCCCGAAGCAGGGGAGCGGCGTCATGACACATCGATGTGCGATATGAAGTTACCCCTTGCACGGCACAGAATGTTCTATTAGCCTCCCCCAAACCAAACAGTATCCGGGAGGCTTCTCATGACGATGAATTGCTTCTCCACGCGCGCCCGCGTCACCCGCGCCCTGCTGGCGATCGCCGCCGCAGCCGGGCTTGTTCCGTTGACGGCGAGCGTGCGCGCCACCGCCGACGATCCCCCGGAACTGGATGTGCAGCCGTGCAACCGGTGGCTCGTGAACGTGCCGGCCGCGGGGCACCCGTTCCGTGAGTCGTGCCTGTGCGAGCCCATTCCCCTGCTCGATCCGGACCCGTGCGCCGTTGCCTGGGGCGTTGAGACGCTGCCCAATGGCTCGGTTCATTGGACCGAGCTCGGGAGCACGCCGCAGGAGCCGTACTCCGCGTGCTGGCTGCTGCTTAACAGGGCCTATGACGGCTGCCACATCATCGATCCCGAGAATCCTGTCTACCGATTCGGGTCCGTGCCGGGCTATCCGCTGAGCATCAACCTCCTCGCCAACCCGAGCATCGGGGACTTCCTCCCGCCGTCACCGACACTCGGCGGCAGCTCCGTCGCCCTCCTGCCGCCGGGCGCCGCCGGTGAGCCGACGGGTTGGCGCGGCCTCCAACGCCCCGTTCACGAGGGGGCCGTTGACCTGATCACCGGCCTGCCCTTCGCGCAGTTCACCGACCTGGAGCTCCCCTTCGGCGGCTCAACGTTCCGGCTCATCCGAACCCGGTCGCAGTCAATGAACCTGGAGCGGTACTCCTGCGCCGGGGCAAAGTCTGTGGACGACTGGTGGGACTGGGCCGGGAACGGATGGATGATCAGCGAGTCGCCGCTGCTGCTGATCGACTCGGCGATCCCGGACATCGTCGGCAACGGGCCCCGGGTGACCTACCTGGTTCTCGACGCCCACCATTCCATCCCGTTCATCCGCTTCGACGACAGCGGGCGCTACGAGGCCCCGGCGAGGTTCCGGGCGACGCTCAGGCACGACGGGGTCTGGGCGAACGGCGATTGGGTCGTGGCGCCGAAGTCCTACACCGCCTCTCTCTACGATGGCGCCCTCACGTACACGTTTGTTGTTGTCCGGCAGGACGTCCCGAACAACATCTGGGACACCACCGCTTCCGGCGTGTCGTGCAGCGACCCGGTCGGCGAACCGGTCGAGCCCCTGGAGAGCAACCGGTGCCTCTCCTCGCTCCACGCCCGGCCGTTTCTGCCCCAGCAGTTCAGCAACGAGCCCGACTGGGATCCAATCAACGCCGATACGAATCCCGGTCAGGGCGTTCCGCACTACGGCTTGTGCACCCGCATCGAGGACCGGTATGGCCACGCGGTGGAGATCTCCTTCACCGGCCAGACTCAGTACGCCCTCGACAACCCCCAGAGCCCGGGCCCCGACGCGACCACGCCGTGCGTGGAGTGCATGCAGGATTGCCCTGGAAAGGGGCAGATCCACTCCATCCGGCTCACCAAGCGGGACGGGTCGGGGGGGAGGTCCGTGGAGTGGACCCTCCTGTACCGCTACCGCATCGCGCCGAGATGGCCGGAGGCGATGTTCACGGAGCCGTGCTCCGAGACGGGCTCGCTGAACTGGGCCCTGCAGATTCCCGCGACGTGGGACCATTACGGCGCCCGAGTCCTGGACTCGATCTTTGTCTATCGGGGCGACGAATCCCTCGCCGGCGTCCCGAAGTCCGCCCTCTCGATCTCGACCGAGAGCGTCCTCTACGACGGGAACGATCTCCCGACGGCCGACGCCCTCGACACCGACGCGCCGCTTGACCACATCCCGTCCGGCTGGCTCCACCGCGTCCGGTATCACTACGCCTTCCAGCTCGACGAGATCGCGAACGAGACGGCCCAGTGCGAGGGAATGCTCGACCAGCAGCCCCGCCTGCTGAAGACCACCGTCATCTCGCGCACGCAGACCGCGAACGGTCCGGCGGAGCCCTCGACGATCAGGAGCCGGGTCTTCGAGTACGTGCGCGACCTTGTCGGTCCCATGGATGCGTGGTTGGCGGCCGTCTACGAGCCCGAGGCCGTAGCACGGGCGATCGACTACATGCGGGAGCGGGGCTACTCGACCTTCGGCGTGAACGATCTCGCCATGGCTCTGGATCCCTCGGGCGAGGTGTACGCGACCTTTGACTTCGACTTTGAAGAAATCGATGCGACGGTTCATGCCCTTGCGAGCGTGCGTTGGACGCCCGGGGCCTACGCCGGACTCGACGACGTGGACAGCCTCCGGAGCCCCCTTCCGGGCGCCCTGTCAGGGTACATCCGCACGGATCAGCCGCTGGCCGAAGCGAGATTCGATCGCATGAGCGCCAGGGACGTCCAGGTGGAAACGCTGGTCACGACGGACGAGCAGGGGATCGCTCGGTACTACCGGTTCCGCCGCTTGGTCGCGGGACCGGAGGTCGAGACCGACTCGACGATCCACCCGTTCCCGCACCGATCCGCCTTCCACGCTCCCTACGCCTGGCGCGGTTATGGAGATCCATCCGACTCCCACATGATCACGCCGCCGGAGGACTACACGAAGCCGCGCTGGATCACCATCATCGACGAGTTCGCGACCGAGAAGGCGATGTTCATGGGCGGGCCGCTTGAGTCCAGCGGCTTCCTTCTCCCCGATGACCAGGAAAGCCGCGAGGCGCTGCTCAGCCGGCGGGTTGTCCATGTCGGCGCATCCGGCGCCATCCTGCGCGACCACCGCTGGCAGTTCCGCGACGGGGAGCTGGTGGACGCCGCGGGCAACGGGCTGGGCGCGGAGTACGTCTACTGGTCCGTCGAGGACTTCATCGCCTCGGAGTACCCCGAGCGGCTCCTGCCCCCGCCGAGCTCCGTCGACCCGCCGGATCCGCCGTCGCCGCTGCCCGCCGAGGTGTTCGGGCACCTGCGCAACGAGTTGCTGCTGATCGAGCACCGAAGCGTCGGCTGGTCGGTCGCGGAAAGCAGGCAGATGGAGGCCGACCGCGGCCTTGTCCGCTTCTTCGACTACGAGCTCCTCACCTACGACGGCGATCCGGCCAACGCCGGCGCCCACCTGGGCAACGGCTGGTACTCGGACACCGTCGCCAGGGTGGAGCTGAAGGCCGAGGGGGTCAAGGAGGGCCACGCCTACGAGCGAAACTCCTCGGGCACGGTCGTTCGCAGCACCACCGGCGGCCCGCGCCTCTACACCCGCGAGTTCTTCCGTCCCGAGAACCCGGCCGTGCTCGGCGGCCTCCCCGAGCATTGGCCGGCCGCGCCCGACAGCTCCGGACGCTGGGAGCACCTCTGCGAGGTCCGCTACCTCGTCCCGACGACCGCCCAGGACCGCCTCGCCGCGGCCCCGCCCCCCGGCAGCGCCCCCGAGATGACGCAGGGGCCCCGCCCCGAGCCGAGGTACGCCGCCAGCTATGCCCTCACCCAGCGCCGCGAGCCTGACCCCGCCGATCCCCTCCCCGCCTTCTCTCTCCCCGTCCAGAGCACCCTCAACATCGGCCCGGCGCGGCGGCAGCGCCCCGGCGGGCCGTGGTACTTCCCGGTCGAGCGGCAGCAGTTCGACGTTGACGGCCGGCTCGCTCGAACGATGACGGGGCTGGTGCGCGACCCGCTCGTGCCCGGAAACAACACCGCCGACCCGCTCCAGTCCCTCGCGCACACCGTGTGCATCTATGAATCAGAGGGCCGCCTCCGCCACACCATCGCCGACGTCTACGTCGGAGCCTCGGGAGAGCTCCCGAGCGAGTCGATGCTCGAGGACAACGAGGTCTGGGAGCGGCCGGAGGAGGCCAGGGTCGCCGACCACGAGCTCCAGTCCGTCCCCGCCGAGTGCTGGCCCGACGGCTGGCCCCGCATCGAGCAGGCCGACCCCCGCAACTACATCACCACCTATGTCTACAACAACCAGGGCAACCGGCTCTCCGACATCTACTTCCCCAACGGCCGCCGGTGGGCGAGCCGCATCGTTCTGATCACGTCCGAGGAGGCCCCGGGGGATTCGCAGCGGCGGGCGCTGCTGTGGAACAGCGACGACTTCTGGCAGGAGAACGAGTACGGCGACCTCAGCCCCCTGCCCGAGGAGCAGTGGTACGTCCGCGAGTACATCTTCAACGAGATCGAGGCCATCGGCGGCGATCTCTCCTCCCGCGTCGTCGGCGAGATCCGCGACTACAGCAGCCGCGAGGCCAGCGGCAGGCCCCGCATCGTCCGCCGCGCCGTCTTCGCCACGGGCGCCGAGCACACCGACATCCAGGACGCCGTCCCCCTCCAGGGCTTCCTCGCCGACCCGCAGCCCGAGCACCAGCCCCGCTTCCTCGAGGAGCAGCGCATCGAGTACGGCGTGGACTCCTCCGGCCGGCTGGCCGTCGCCACGCTGCTCGAAACCGGGCCCAACGGCGACATCGTGGACATCGGCGTGAGCCGGTTCTACGACCTCGTGGACGTGATCCGGGAGGTCGCCTTCGACGGGACCGTCACGCGGACGACGCGGAACCTCCTCGGTCAGCCGATGCGGCGCTACATCGGCACCGACGACAGCGCCTGGACCGAGCAGGGCGCCTCCACCGACGGACTGGCGCTCGTCGAGCGCACGGAGTACGGCCTCGACATCAACAACGCCTGGCTCCCGGTCGTCACGCGCCGCTACACCCACAACCCGACCTGGGACACCGACCCCTACGGCGAGCCCCCCTCCGCCGACACCGACGGGTACGCCACCGTCACGCACTACGACTGGCGGATGCGCCCGGTCCGGGTGGATCAGTTCGGCGAAACCGCCGCGGGCAACCGGGATATCGCCGTCGCCCCGCGGCTGAGCACCACGCTCACCTACCTCGACCACGCCGACCGTCCGATCGTCGTCGCGACCTTCGGCGGCGGGACCCTCTCGCTCCCCGCCGACCTCGATCCCGTTCAGCGGCGCGAGTGGGACGACGATGTCCGCCCCGACGTCGATGACCTCTACGGCCTGACCCTCAAGCCCACCTCCGTCGTCGAGACCTTCTACGGCCCCGACGGCGAGACCGTCGAGCGCCGCACCTACCACTACGACCCCGGCACCCAGCAGGTCACCCGCCACGAGGAGCACACCTACGCCGGCCGCGGCGGGCAGACCGTCTACGAGCAGCGTCCAGGCCAGCCGGTCGCCGTCTCCGTCCTCGACGGCCTCGCCCGCACGATCTCCACCAGCCGCCTCGGCGTCTGGTCGAGCGGCTGCGGCGAGTGGGGCTACGAGCTCGCCCGCACCGACTTCGACGTTGACGCCGACGGCAACACCGTCGCGACCGCGCAGTTCGAGCGAGTCCTCCCCGACGGCGACTCCCTCACCACCGGCGGCGCGGCCAACGCCGTCCGGACCCGGTCGGCGGCGTGGTTCGACCCGCAGAAGCGGCTGATCGCCTCGGCCGAGCTCGGGACCGAGAGCCGCGGCCCGCTCGGCGCCGGCGAGAGCCTCATGATCGCCTGCCCGACGGTCTATAGCCGCGTCCCCAACGACGCGAACGCCTCATCGCCGTTCATCCAGACCAGCCCCGTCCAGGTCAACCGCGCCGGGCTCCCCGACTGGGCCCTCCTCTCCGTCAACCGCTACTCCCTCCTCACCGGCCGCCTCATCTGGTCCTCCGCCCCCGACGGCTCCATCACCGAGATGGCCTACGACAAGGCCGGCCGGCTCGCACGCCGCACCGAGAACGCCTTCGGCCCCGCCGGCTCCATCAGCCGGACGACCGAGTACGAGTACACCCTCGGCCGCCTCACCGGCATCGTCGTCTCGCGAACCCCCGGCGACCCCGAGCCCGGCGACCGCCAGGTCACCCGCGTCGTCTACGGTGCCCGCCTCCTGGAGCAGACGCCCGGCCCCGTCGGCGGCTCAACCCCGCCGATGTACCAGGACTCCGGCGTCCACCACGCCTCCCTCGTCGGCCGCATGCACCTCCCCGTCGCCGCCACGGGCGAGCCGCCGGCCGCCGCCTCCAACCCGCCCACGCTCCCTCAGAGCGACCCCAACCTCGACACCGGCGAGATCGTCCTCCGGTACACCTTCGACGGCCAGATCGCCGAACGCACCGACGCCCGCGGCGTCACCTTCCGCTACTTCTACGACGCCCTCGGCCGCCTCGCCTGGGTTGTCGTCGGGTCCTACGACGGCGGCCAGTTCTACACCAAACTCCCATCTTCGATGCTCGACGGACCCGTCCCCGTCGATCGCATCATGGCCATCCAGTACCTGTACAACGACGAGGGACGCCTCTCCGACGTCATCGCGCGGACCAACGCCGACGATCCCAACTCGGTCCTGACGCACACACGCTACGAGTACGACGCCCGCGGCAACCTCATCCGCGAGTGGCAGGGCCACGACGGCCACCTCGGCGTCACGCCCCCCGCCAGCACGGCCAGGGTCGACTACGAGTGGGAGTACGCGCCCACGGACACCCCCGCCGGCGCCCTCGGCCACGACCGCCTCGCGGCGATCATCTACCCCCGTCCCCCCAACGGCGCCGAGTCCGACCGCCGCCGCGTCAACCTTGTGTATGGCGCCGGCGCGAGCATCGACGACACCATCTCCCGCCTCACCGAGCTCACCTCCGGCTACAACAGCACCTTCTCCTCCGTCGCGCAGTTCCAGTACGCCGGCGTCTCCCGCCGCGTCGCGATGACGCTTGGCGCCGGCCCCAGCGCCATCGTCGCCGACCTCCGCGCCCCGGGCGGCCCCAGCGACCCCGTCGGCCTCACCGGCCTCGACATGTTCGGCCGCCTGCGCGACCTGCACTTCCGCAATACCGCCTCCCCCGACCCGCAGACCCTCTTCCGCGCCGAGCACGCCTACGACGACTCCGGCAACCGCCTCTTCGACCGCATCACCCAGTGGCCCAGCCCCGCGCTCGGTTCCGGCGGCTCCTACACCCTCGACGCCCGCTCCCAGATCCACGGCTACGACGACCTCCACCGCCTCACGGCCTCCACCGTTGCGCGGGTCGACCTGACGACCACGCCGGGCCAGATCCTCCCCGCTTCCGGCTCGGTCCTGCGGGAGGACCTCTGGTGGCTCGACGTCCTGGGCAACTGGCAGCCCGGCCTGTCGCCCCCCTCTCCGACGGACAACTCCGGCCGCTACGCCACCGGCGACCTCGACGGGTATGGCGCCCTCGCTGGCGGCACGAGCCTCTCCGGCCTCTACGCCTCCTGGCAGGACCCCGGCGCCGTTGGCGGCCCGGACCTCGACCCCGACCACCTCTTCATCGCTCCGGTCGTCAACGCCCGCAACGAGGTCGAGGACGTCCTCTTCCGCACCAAGGCCGACTCGCCGTGGTACACCCAGGACGTCGCCATCCTCCACGACGCCGCGGGCAACCTGGTCTTCGACGGCACCTACATCTACCACTACGACGCCTGGGGCCGCCTCGTCGCCGTCAACGCCGGCGCGGTGAACCCCGATGAGCCCAGGGTCCCCGGCCGCCCCTACGCCTGCCTGGTCTCCGGCCCCACGCTCAAGCACTACACCTACGACGGCCTGGGGCGGCTGATCCGCACCCAGTCCCCCTTCCCGACCCCGCAGCACGCCGCCCTGGGCGAGGTCCGCTCCGAACGGTTCTACTACGACGGCATCCGCCGCATCCAGGAGACCCGGCTCGACCCGTCGAAGAACCTCGGCGGGGCCATGCTCGCGGGCGACCCGCAGATCGAGTCCGCCGCCCAGGCCTCCCTCCAGGAGGCCCAGGCCGGCACCGGCGACCCCGCCGCGGCCGAGATCGACCTCACCGCCGCGCCGCTGACGCTGGAGAACCAGCTCCTGGCCATGGCCGATCCGGGGCCCGGCCCCGGCCCCGGCCCGGACCAGCCGGTCACGCGGGTGCAGCTGGTCCGCGAGTACGTCTGGGGCCCCGGCGACGCCTGGCACCCGGCGAGCGTCGACGAGCTGCTGTGCTACTACGGCGAGGGCCGCGAGGCCTACTGGCCCATCCAGGACTCCTCCGGCGACGTCGCGGCCGTCTGCGTCCCCGGCACCCAGGCCAACGGCTACGCCGCCCGCGTCGCCGCCCAGCAGCGTTACGACGCCTACGGCCAGGTGATCTCGGCGGACCACCTGCTGCCCCACGCCTTCCTGGCCGCGGGCCACAAGGGCCTGTTCTACGACCGCCTCGACCGCGGCGTCAGCGACGGCTCCGCCCGCGGCTCCACCATCCCCCCCAGCAGCGCCACCACCGACACCCCCCGCCTGGTCCCCTTCGCCCGCGGCCTGTACCACGTCCGCAACCGCACCCTCCTCCCCGGCGGCGGCGGCCACACCGCCATCGCCCTGGAGTCCCTCACCTGCGCCAACCCGCCGACGTGCTCAACCTGGACGCTCTCGCAGCAGGGCCTGTCGTCCGGCGCCGCGGTCCACGGGAGGTTCATGCAGGCGGATCCGAACGCGACGGGGATGGTGCTCGTGCGTGTTGTCGCGTTTCACGGCATAAAGCCGGCTGTTACGACGGACAGCTTCCGTCTTGAATCGCGCTTCGCAGACGGCGAGAACCTGTATGCGTACCTTGCAGGGAGCCCGTGGCGCCAGTCCGACCCAATGGGCCTGTACATGTGGGGCGGACCGACGGACACATTGTTTACTGGAGGGGCGGCTTTCGCGCTGACCCACCTGCTCCTAGAGGGCCATCGGTTCATCACCGGCGAGGCCGCGGAGTGGGCGTCCGACTGGGACCGGGACGACGCAGAGATCGAGGACCTTGCGATGATGGCCACCACGCTGGCGGGCCAGATCGACGACGAGGTCGATGAGATCGCGGGAGCGTACGCGCCATTCATCGCGAGTGCGGGCGCGAGTACCAGGTACCTGAAGCTGGGCAAGCTGACGATCCGGGCCATGAAGCTCGGCGGCAAGGCCGGGAAGGCTTTCCTCGCTTGGCTCAACAGCGGGCCTAAGAATGTCACGCTGTACATCACGAAAAAGAACGGCCGGCCGTACGTGGGTATCACGAATAACATGGTCCGGCGCCAAGCGGAGCATGGCACGGCACTGACAGAGCTCGCGTCGGGGCTGACCCGACACCAGGCTAGGGCGCTGGAGAACGAGATCATCCGTCGGAACCAAAAGGTCCTGGCCAATGAGATCGGCAGCGTGGCCGAGAACCACCGGTTCGTCAGCTTCGTCAGGCAGTGGGCCGAGAACGAGCTTTCGAGGCTCGGGCTCACCTCCATCAGGATCCCGTGAGGATAGACCGTGGCATTCTACCAGCCGACGTACCTTCAAAAGATCAAGGCCAGCCGCGGGATTAGGCCAGTGGGGGAAGTCTTCGCGATGCACCTCAATGGAGTCGGCTACCTCTTCGGGCGGGTCGTCCGCAATGACTGCGCGAGAGCGGGGATCACCAATCCGCGGCCATGGCCGCGGCAGCCCGGGTTCTACCTCGTATACATCTACAAGGACATCAGCGACTCCATCGAGCGCATCCCGCCGCTGAAGCGCAGCCGGCTGCTGTTCCCGCCGGAGATGATCGGCGGCTATGGCTGGAAGCTCGGCTACTTCGTCCCCGTGCGGCGGGACACGCTCAGCCGAGATGACGTCTTCCCGGTCCATTGCTTCTATAACGACGTTGTTCAACTCGTCGGCAAGCCTCCCGTGACCTACCTGGACGAGTACGGCAACTGGCTCGACAAGCGCTCCGAGCCATGTGCACGTTGGGGATCCGGCGAGTACGGCTCGATCGAGACCGCCGTGGCCAAGGCGCTCGGCCTGCCCCACCCCGAGCTGCCGGGCTCGGGGGCGGCGTCGGCTGCGGCGAAGTTGCCGCCCGTGGATTTGGCCAGCATCCCCGCAGGCACAAGCGACGGAGAATGCTCGGTGGTGCTATACCTGCCCGGCGGCCCTGGCACAATGGGCCTCGACAAGGTCGAGGACGCCCTCATCGCAGCCGTCGAGAGGGCGAAGGCCGGCGAATGGGTGGGGCACGGTACCGATTTGGAGACGGGGACCTTCGATGTCCAGTTTGACGGCCCCGACGGCCGCGCGCTGCTGCTGGCCATCAAGCAGGGGCTGCGCCCGCTTCGCAGGCACCTACCCCCGGGTTGGTACGTGACCGCCCGGATCGGTGAAGATGGCGAGGAGCGGCGTGTGAGGATCTGAGGCGCTGGGGTGAGTGGCGCGGTGTTTCTCGGACGGCCCCACGCTCAAGCACTACACCTACGACGGCCTGGGGCGGCTGATCCGCACCCAGTCCCCCTTCCCGACCCCGCAGCACGCCGCCCTGGGCGAGGTCCGCTCCGAACGGTTCTACTACGACGGCATCCGCCGCATCCAGGAGACCCGGCTCGACCCGTCGAAGAACCTCGGCGGGGCCATGCTCGCGGGCGACCCGCAGATCGAGTCCGCCGCCCAGGCCTCCCTCCAGGAGGCCCAGGCCGGCACCGGCGACCCCGCCGCGGCCGAGATCGACCTCACCGCCGCGCCGCTGACGCTGGAGAACCAGCTCCTGGCCATGGCCGATCCGGGGCCCGGCCCCGGCCCCGGCCCGGACCAGCCGGTCACGCGGGTGCAGCTGGTCCGCGAGTACGTCTGGGGCCCCGGCGACGCCTGGCACCCGGCGAGCGTCGACGAGCTGCTGTGCTACTACGGCGAGGGCCGCGAGGCCTACTGGCCCATCCAGGACTCCTCCGGCGACGTCGCGGCCGTCTGCGTCCCCGGCACCCAGGCCAACGGCTACGCCGCCCGCGTCGCCGCCCAGCAGCGTTACGACGCCTACGGCCAGGTGATCTCGGCGGACCACCTGCTGCCCCACGCCTTCCTGGCCGCGGGCCACAAGGGCCTGTTCTACGACCGCCTCGACCGCGGCGTCAGCGACGGCTCCGCCCGCGGCTCCACCATCCCCCCCAGCAGCGCCACCACCGACACCCCCCGCCTGGTCCCCTTCGCCCGCGGCCTGTACCACGTCCGCAACCGCACCCTGCTCCCCGGCGGCGGCAGCCACACCGCCATCGCCCTGGGGTCCCTCACCTGCGCCAATCCGCCGACGTGCTCAACCTGGGCGCTCTCGCAGCAGGGCCTGTCGTCCGGCGCCGCGGTGCACGGGCGGTTCATGCAGGCGGATCCGAATGCGACGGGGATGGTGCTCGTGGGCATGGGATGGCACGGAAGCTTCGGAATGCCCCGTGTCGATGCGTTCGATCTGAGGACTCGCTTCAGTGATGGGCCGAGTCTCTACGTCTACCTCGGCGGCAATCCCTGGGGGCAATCCGATCCGCTGGGCCTCTTCAGCGCCAGCTATGCCATCAATGGGGGCTTCCGGCTCGGATCATTTGCGGCCGATTTGTTCGGGCAGTACGCATCAAATCTCGCGAACGACGCAGACTGGGCCAGGAACTGGTCCGCGGACGACCGTGCCTACAGCCGCTTGGACAGCCGCTGGATCAGGGAGATCTCCGCCCTGCACTTTAACGGACTGGCCCGGGATATGGTCCTCGGACCGATCGGGACCCTCATCGATGCGTACGAACTGACAGAGAGCGTAGCCGAATACTTCGCGAACTGGTTATACGGAATTGACGAGTACGACGACCTCGACAGCGGCCCGGCCATGGCAGGTATTCCGGGCCGCCTACCTTTCCGCAACTCACTGAAGGCGGTGGGGGGGCATGGAAGCCTCCGGCACAAGATATTGATGTGGCAGGCATTTAAGAAGATACGAGGCTTCAGTGTCCAGATCTCCTCGATCCGGATGAATCAGTGCCTTGTGGACCCGATCAAGAAAATTAAACTCTCCAATCTCCGGCCGGATGTGCAGGGCTTCAAGCCGCCGAATACAATCTACATCGTTGAGGCAGCGGTGTCGCAGTCCGCAGAGGCCGCAAAGTTGAAGTGGACCCAAGCTGAGATTCCACGGCTCAAACAGATGGGCTATAACGTGATTATTGATGTGCGGAGTCCGTGATGGGCAAGCGGATGAGTGTGGTAAGTAGGATCCATCCGGCGATGTTCGCTCAGATCGAGTACGCGCACGTCGTGGCGTACTTCAGACGTGATCTGACGAATCCAATCCAATTAATGCAGTGCGTCACGGAGCGGCTAGAGGACGTGCCGGGCGAGGGGAAATTCGGTCTCCTTATCCATTCAGACGTCGAGGTGCACGAAGAGAGTGCTTCTCTCAAGCCGCTGATGGACAACTTCAGACGGTTGTCCGATGGTGAACAGGTGAAGAGTGTGCTGGTCACCAGGCAACGCCGCGGTGCCGAAGCCAAATTCGTGGATTACCTCTGGCTCGTTGAGTACATGGCAGAAGAAGTATACGAAGTTGCTCAGGACGACTGCCGCATGGTCTCTACGGTCCGCCTCAACGGCTTCCTGCCCGACCTCGCCAAGGTCAATCAAGATGAGGATCTCAAGATGTTCATGAGTGAGTCATCGCGCGGACGGGAAGCGAGCCGAGAGCTCCTCGATGACGTTGTGCGGTTGACGTGCGAATGCCCGGAGCTCTACTACCTCCTCGTGGATATCGCCCCTATGGAGGAAACAGGCGCCGCGGGCATCTACCACCCCGAGAGCCATCCTCACGTGTTCCCCCGAAGCCTCGCGCGCCACATCGAGGCCAAGAAGTGGAACCGCCTCCGCGAGAAGCGCCGCGACTTCGTCCGCGGGGTGTTCTGGGGCAACTATCTCGGCCCGGAGATGCTCGAGCGTCTCGGGGGCAAGGAGAGCTTCCGCCGGCGCTACATCGAAAAAGCCCAACAGGAAGTCCTGAACTGGCGCAGCCTCGTCCAGGACACCCCGCACGGTGGCCTGTTTGTGAAGATCTCTCGCGACCCCCTCGACGAGGTCGAGGGGCGGATCGGTGGAGAGTTAGCTGTGTGGCTGCATGACGAGTTTCGGCGGATCGGCATGCTTTTGTGACGCGTCGTATGCTGCGCGTCCCAGCTGGCGGCCTCGCTGAACACCGGAGCCCGGGAGCCGCCGTGCTCGGGCCTGCCGCCCGGCCCGATGTCTATTACTGCACAAAAGTGAACTAGCTAGAGTTCGTTGCGTGATTATTCACGGTCCCCACAGCACCTCAAGTAGGCGGCGCACTCGGCGACCGAGACGGCCCGCAGCCTGTCGGCAATCGCGACGCCCAGGGCATCGAAGCCGCGGACGGCGATGCGCCCGAGCCATGCCTTAACCTTCGCCCACACCCGCTCGATCGAGTTGAGGTCCGGCGAGTACGGCAGCAGTGGCACACCTCGGCCCCTCCTGGACTCGATCGCCTCGGCCATCCTAGGGGCCTTATGCGCCCCGAGGGTGTCCACCGCCACGATGCCTGCTGGTCTGCATTAGTCTCGGGTCCACGCCATGAATGTTCAGAAGCGGCCTCTAAGACAGGATCAAAGTCGTAGAGTCAAGTAGACTGCAGGTTCAGATTGAACCGGCGCAGGCGGCAATCGTATGGATGCAATATACAGAGCATGGATTGATCCGAGCCTAACCCCCTGGGAGCCCGGCGACTTCCTCGCCATCCCCTGGCGGGAGGCCGATCGATTTCTGCAATGGCTCGTCGCCCAGATCCCCGAACGCATCCGGGCACTGGAGGCGTTCGTCTCCTCCACGCCGAGGTACGAGTCGTGGAGGGCCGACTCCAGCGAGCACTCGGTCGCCCAGCTTGCCCCTTGGTTCGTCGCGACGATCGAGCGCCGCCCTCCAACGCCCGAGGAGCTGGCCAACTGGCCAAAGCCCAAGATCCTCAACCCGGACCTTCCGCCGGAGATCGTCGCTGACATCATGAGCTGGCCGCCGGATGTCCCGTGGGTCTACGCGGACCTGGCGCTCGCCAGGTCGGTGCTGCTCGACATCGGGCTCTACATGGCCGAGTGCCTGAGGGCGATTGATCCCGAGATGTCGTGGCAGCGAACGAAGGGCGACAAGCGCGATATGGAATACAACTACCCGGTATTGACCGGTCGCGCAACGAGTTTCAATCCGTTCTGGGTCCCCCGGAACATTCTCGGCCGCGTCTGCGACGGCCAGGACCCCGCCCAGTTGGTCCAGGCCTACAGGTCGTATCTGAGTTATGTCAAGCAGGGGCTTGCTCGCCGCGGCTGAGCCAGGTCGCCTTGGTACGGCGCCTTGGCGACACCACAACGCACGGGCAGCCCCAAGTGCTTACCCACGGATCCGCAGTAAAGGGACACGGGCCGCGGCGTTGCTCGGTGCGGTGGCCTCTCCAAGTCGGTGAGGCAGGCGAGACTGCCCGCCCGGTCATCTGAGACGGCCCGCCCTGTCGCCCGGTACCGGTCTGGCCTAATCCTCCCGCCTCCCATCACGACATGTAAATCCCTCAACCCCCCGCCATCCCACCCCTCCCCCACCCGTGTACGGTTGGAATGGGCGGAACTACCCTTCCCCGGGGAAGGGACCAGGACGGTGCGCATGACGAGGATCATCGAAGGCGGCGCCACCACCCGCGGCCCCGGTGACGCCCCGGGGCCCCCCGGGTCGTCCCAAGGCTCCCTCGGGACCTCCCCCGACTCCGCCTCCGCGTCCTCCGCACACCCCCTGGCGCCAACCCCCTCCCGCATCCGCTCCGGCGCCTGCTACGTCATGTTCGCCTACGACGTCGGCTTCTCCATCGACCTCGACGAGGCCGAGCGGCGTGTGAAGGAGGCGACCGCTCGCGGGGGGCTCAAGCACCGCCGCCGCGCCCCGCGTCACTTCGAGTTCCGCCCCGCCCCCCTGCGCATCATCCAGCCCGCCGACCCGATCCGCATCGGCGACCGCCCCGGCGCCGGCTGGGCTACCGCCGCGGCCGTCGAGTACGTCCTCTACGACTTCGGCGCCGTCTCCGTCTCCTACCTGATCCCCCTGGGCGATCTCGGCCCCGGTTTCGCCCCCCCCCGCACCGCCCCCACGCGCATCGCGGCCGCCCCGTCCGCTCCCGCGGCCACATCCCCGCCCCCCATCCCTCCCACC
>JBIQJK010000056.1:0-23410 GCA_044507535.1 Planctomycetaceae bacterium
CCCGTTCTTCCCACTTCCGCTTCCCCGTCCATCGCGCCGCCGACCACCCCGAGCACCTGCGGGAGCACGCGCAGGCCCAGGTGGCCGGCCCAGGGGAAGCGCTCGATCTCGTCGGGGATGAGCGTGCGGATCTCGGTGGCCTTGGGGACCAGACCGCGGATCATCTCGCCGGCGCCGCGCCGGCCCAGCAGGGCCGCCGCGGCGCCGTCGAGGTTCCCCAGCGTCGCCGAGATGCCCCACGTCCGCACGCCGGGGGCGAAGGTGCGGAGCCGGGCCATGCACAGCTCCGCCTGCACGCCCCGCTTGGTCCCCACGAGCTCGTGCCACTCGTCCGCGACGATGCAGCGCAGCGTCGAGAACCGCTCGCGGCACTCGGGGTAGCTCAGCAGCAGCGACAGGCTCTCGGGGGTGGTCACCAGGCACGTCGGCAGGCAGGCCCGCTGCTTCTTCTTGAGCGAGCCGGCCGTGTCGCCGGTCCGCTTCTCGACGGTCCACCGACCGGCGAGGCCGAGGCCCTCGACGGCGTCGAGCATCGACAGCACCGTGTCGCTGGCCAGGGCCCGCATCGGCGTGAGCCAGACGATGCGGATCGGCTCGGCGTCTTCACGCTTTCCGGTGGCTCCGCGGCCGCTTGATCCATGCGCTCCCTGCTCGCCGAGGAACTCGATGACCGGCCCGAGGAACGCCGCGAGGGTCTTGCCGACGCCGGTGGGGGCGTGGATGAGGCCGCTGCCTCCGCGCAGGTACGCCGCCCAGGCCCGGCGCTGGAACTCGAAGGGCTCCCACCCCTTGCTGGCGAACCACCTGACGACGGGCCCGGTCACGGAACTCCTGCTTTCGCTCTCCGCCCCCTCCCGCCCCCCACTCCCTCCGCGGCGAGCATATCGGCGCGTGGGCCGACTCGGGCCGGGCTGGGGAGTGCGCGTGCCCCTTGCCTACGCACGCGCGGGGGCGGCGGATCACCACCCGGTGCCGGTTTGTGCCGTCTCGTGGCCCCGGCGGGGGAATAAAGCCGCCCCGCGGGCCGTCCCTCCAAGTGCCCACCAAGCGCGAGCGCCGCCCACGCTCCCCTGCAAACGGAGATGCAGATATGCAGAAGCTCCTCAGCCGCGTCGCCCGCCGGCCCCTCCTGGGCGCGGGCCTCCTCACCGCTGTCGTCATCGGGGCCGCGGCCCCGATCGCGGGGCTCACGGGCCGGCCCCCGATGCTGCAGGGCGTGGACGAGGAGGCCCGCAAGCGCAAATACGGCAACCGCATCACCGAGGCCTGGATCCCCCCGGGGCGCTACAGCGCGATCGTCATCGCCACCAACGGGACGACGCGGCGGTGGATCATCTCGCTGCGGACGACCAACGGCCGGTTCCCGATCACCGTCCCGCCGCTGGAGACGACGATCATCCCGTTCGACGAGCCGTGGGTCGTCCTGCCGCAGGACCAGGCGCGGCTGGAATCGATCGACGTCCCGTTCGACGACATCTCGCGGGACACGCCGCTGGCGGAGTCGAACCTGTGCCTCTCGGCGTGGGGGATCACCGACAAGGGGCCGGTGGCGTTCGTCATCCGGCCCGAGCGGCGGTGATCCTCGCCCGCGGGTCGGGGCTTACTCCAGGGGCTCGAAGCTGAACTTCTGCCCGCCGATGGAGGCCTCGTACATCAGGCCGCCCTGGCTCATGGTGAAGACCATGACGCCGTCGCGGTAGTCGGCGTCGGCGGAGGCGCCGGCGCTGGCGGCGACGGCGGTGGCCTGCGCGCTGAAGGCCATCTCGCCGGTCTTGAAGCGGTCGAAGGAGGCCTTGTCCTCGAAGAAGATCACCTCGCTGTAGACCTGCCCGCCGAGCTGGAAGCCGATGGTCCCCTGCGAGAGGCTGGCGTGGCCGACCTTCCTCCCGCCCTGGAAGACCTCGCCGCGGCCGAAGGCGCCGCCGATGCCGGCGCCCCCCTTGCCGACCGACGGGAAGACGGCGTAGGCATAGGCGTTCTTGAAGAGCTTCTCCATGCTCGGGTCGTGCTGCTTGAACTGCGCGATGGCCCCCTCGACGCTCTCGGAGAGCTCGGCCCGCTTCGCCTCGGTCTTGGGTGCGGTGGAGCAGCCGGTCATGGGGCTGGCGGCGAGAGCGAGAGCGGCGACGGCGGCGGTCAGCGTGCGGGTGAACATGGCATGGGCTCCTTCTGGTCCGGCCGCGGAGGGCGGCCCGAGCAGAACCATAGCCCGGCGCCGGGGTCGCCCGGTGCGGCGTCGCCAAAGACCGGCCAGATCCCGACCTCGACCCGGCAGAAATCAGAGCCCGTAGATCGGCCGGATCTTCCCCTCGAGGTACCGCAGGAACGGCTCGGCGCTGAGCGGGCTGCCGGTGACGCGCTCGCACAGTTCGCCGGCGCGGTAGCGGCGGCCGTGCTGGTGGATGTTGCGCCGGAGCCACTCGCGGAGCTCCAGCAGCTCGCCGTGGGCGATCTGCGCCTTCAGGTCGGGGATGTCCTTGTTGATCTGCTCCCAGAACTGGGCGGCGTAGAGGTTGCCGAGGGTGTAGGTCGGGAAGTACCCCACGAGGCCGAAGCTCCAGTGGACGTCCTGCAGGCAGCCGCGGCGGTCGTCGGGGACTTTCAGGCCCAGGTACTGCTCGAACCGCTCGTTCCACACCCCCGGCAGGTCCTTCACGGGCAGGGCGCCGGAGATCAGGGCCCGCTCGAGCTCGAAGCGGAGCATGATGTGCAGGTTGTACGTGCTCTCGTCGGCCTCGACGCGGATGAAGCTCGGCTGGCAGGTGTTGACGGCGCGGTAGAGGGTGTCCACGGTCGCGCCGCTCAGGGCGGGGGCGAAGGCCTGCTGCGCCCTGGGGAGGGCCCAGATCCAGAACTCGCGGCTGCGCCCGACCATGTTCTCCCACATCCGGCTCTGGCTCTCGTGGATCCCCAGCGAGATCGACTCGCCCAGGGGCTCGCCGAAGCGCTCGGCCTTGGGGAGGCCCTGCTCGTAGAGGCCGTGGCCGGCCTCGTGCATGGTGCCGTAGAGGGCGTCGGTGAAGCGCTCGTCGCGGTAGCGGGTCGTCAGGCGCGTGTCACCGGGGGCGAAACCGGAGCAGAACGGGTGCGTGGTGACGTCCAGCCGGCCGGCGTCCAGGTCGAAGCCCATGGCCCTCAGGACCTGCAGGCCGAAGGCGTGCTGCTTGTCGGCGGGGACCTGCGTGTCGAGCACGGAGGTGTCGGGGGCCTTGCCCCGGGAGGCGACCTCGCCGATGAACGCCGCGAGCCGCTCGCGCAGCGGAACGAAGATCGCGTCGACCTGCGCGGCGGTCATCCCCGGCTCGTACCGGTCGAGCAGGGCGTCGTACAGCTCCGCGCCGCCGACGGGGATGCCCAGGCACTCGGCCTTGCGGCGCGAGAGGGCGATCATCTTCTCCAGCCAGGGGGCGAAGGCGGCGAAGTCACTGTTCTTGCGGGCCTCCTTCCAGGCCTCCTGCGACTGGGAGCCGACGCGGGCGAGCTCGGAGACCAGCTCGGTGGGGATCCTGGTCGCCAGGTCGTAGTCGCGGCGCATCTCGCGGATGTTCGCCGCGGCCTCCTCGTCGGCCATCAGGTCGCTGTCCGCCTCGCAGGCGGCGATGAGCTCGCCGACGCGCTTCGAGGTCGTGCGCTCGTGGACCAGCCCGGAGATCAGCGCCTGCTGCTCGGCCCGGTGGGCGGCCGCGGCGGGGGGCATGTACGTCTCCTGGTCCCACGAGAGGAGCGCCCCCGCGGAGCCGAGCGTGGCCGCCTCGCGGAGGAGGGCACGGAGTTCATCGAGGGCGGCGGAGGCGCGGACGGCGGGAGCGGTGGCTGTCATGTGCGGGAGTTCCCTGGAAGCGGCCGCGGCGGCGTCCCGGCGCGGCCCGGAGTCGGATTGGTGAGCTCGAAAGCACCAGCGTACGCACAACGCCGCCCGCCTGCATCCGAGTCCCCCCATCTTCGCCGCATGAAAATGGCTTTTTGCGACTCGGTCGCAGCTCCGCCGCCCTACGCCCCCTCCCCCTTGAGGGATTCGGCGATGGAGATCTCGTGCAGGCGGACGCTGGAGCGGTCCAGCTCCTCCTTGGCGCGGTGGAACTCGTTGGGGTCCACCGACGACCAGTCCGCCTCGGCCCTGCCGACGAACCCCCTGACCGCGGCCATCGCCGCCTCCAGCCGCTGACGGTCCGCCGCCTCCAGCTTCTGGCCGTGGCGGGAGAACTGCCGGTCGATCCAGTGCAGGTCGAGCTTGGAGTTGGCGACCAGGTCCACCACGCGGTGGCGGGTCATGTCCTCGCGGGCGTGGGCGAGGCTCTCGGCCTCCATCCGCTCCACCTCCTCGCGCGTCAGGCCGTGGCTGGGGACGACCTGGAGCGAGGCCCGCTTGCCGCTGCGCTCCTCCACCGCCGAGACGCTCAGGATCCCGTTGGCGTCCACGAGGAACTCGACGACCAGCTTCGGCAGCCCCGCGGGCATCGGCGGGATGCCGGAGAGGTGGAACGTCCCCAGCGAGCGGCAGTCCGCGGCCATCTCGCGCTCCCCCTGGAGGACGTGCAGCTTGATCGACGTCTGCCCGTCCACGCTGGTGCTGAACCGCTCGGTCGCCCGCGCGGGGACGGTCGAGTTGCGCATGATCAGCTTCGCCACCGCGCCGCCGACGGTCTCGATCCCCAGCGACAGCGGCACCACGTCCAGCAGCAGCGCGGAGCGGCTCGCCCCGGAGAGGACCGACGCCTGCACCGCGGCGCCGAGCGCGACGACCTCGTCCGGGTCGAGCGCGACGTAGGGCTCGAGCTTGAAGTGCTCCGCCACGCGCCGGCGGACCAGGGGCGTGCGCGTCGCCCCGCCGACCATGACGACGGCGGAGACCTCGTCGGTCCCCATGGCGCGGCGGGCGTCGCGGAGCGCCCGGCGGCAGGCCGCGAGCGTGCGGTCCACGAAGGGAGCGATGAGCCCCTCGAACTCCTCGCGGGTGACGGTGCGCTCGTAGACGCGGGCGTTGCCGGCCGCATCGGGGCCGATGTCGATCCGCACGGCCGCGGCGTCGTGGTCGCTCAGGCGGATCTTGGCCGCCTCGGCCAGGTCGCGCAGGGCCCGGCGGACATCCGGCGTGAACCGCGGCGGCGGCGTGCCGGGGGGGAAGAACCTCGCCGTGATCTCGTCGGTGAAGAGCTTCACCAGCGCGTGGTCGAAGTCGTCACCACCCAGGTGCGTGTCGCCGGCGGTGGAGAGGACCTGGAAGGCGTCGGCGCCGATGCCCGATCCGTTCCCCTCCTCCGCCGCGGCCGCCCCATCCCCCGGCGTCAGCCGCAGCACCGACACATCGAACGTCCCGCCGCCCAGGTCGTACACGACAATCGTTTGTGCCCCCCCGTCCCCCCCACTGCCCTTGATCCCGATGCCGTACGCCAACGCCGCTGCCGTCGGCTCGTTGACAATCCGCACCACCTCCAGCCCCGCCAGCCGGCCCGCATCCCGCGTCGCCTGCCGCTGGGCGTCGTCGAAATACGCGGGAACCGTGACGACGGCCTTCTTGACCGGCACGCCCAGCCCCCGCTCCGCCCGCGCCTTGAGCTCGCGCAGGATGAGCGCCGAGACCTCCTGCGGCGAGACGACCCGGCCGTCCGTGCCCGGGGAGGGAGGGAGAAGAGCCACCCGGGCCGTCGCGTGCGGCCCCTCGACGATGCGGTAGGAGAGGTACGGCTGGTCCGCCGCGGCGTCCGCCGCCGACCGCCCCATCAGCCGCTTGACGCTGACAACGGTGTTCTGGGGGAACTCCACCGCCCGGTCCCGGGCGTCGTAGCCGACGACGGCACCTCCCTCGCCGCCCTCCCTGCCCTCTTCGAACCGCACCGCGCTGGGCAGCAGGTTCCGCCCCTGCTCGTCCGGGATGATCCGCGGCGGCACGGAGGGCTCCGGCCACGCGGCGATGGCGACGAGGCTGTTGGTGGTGCCGAGGTCGATGCCGAGGATGGGCTCCGGCGCTGCTGGGGGTGTAGGGGCGGCCATATACCACCACGGTACGCCGGAAGTGCGTGCCCGGAGCGTCAGCGGCCCGCCGCGCCGGGCGCGGCGGATGTGGAAGGGTCAGACGTACGACAGGATCACGGGGCCCCGAACCCTGGGAAGGCTCGCGATCTGCGGCGGGAGTTGCCCGAGGTAGTCGTTGATCTCCCGCGGCCTCTTCGACGCCGCGATCGGGAACAGGATCGCGTCGTCGACGGCGATCACGACGACTTCGCCCTTCCACGCCGGAAGGAGCGACCCTCGCCTCGCCAGATGAGCCCGGTGCGTCTGCAGCTTCGCCCGGGCCAGGGGACGCGAGACCTCGGTCCTCAGCGGTCCGAGCTTGTACTGAAGGAGAACCTGCTGCTCACGAAAGAGCAGCGTCAGCCGGTGCGTGCTGCGGACCAGCAGCACCGCCGCAACCAGGCAGGCCACGCCGGCGCCGCTGATCAGCAGGGGTTCCCAGGCGTCCCACCATCCCGTGATCCACCAGAACACCGGCCCGGTGCACGTGAACACCACGCCCGCCGCGAGCGTGCCGACCGCCATGCTCGATCCATGCTGCACGAACACGAGGTTGCCGCGGCCGTCGTCCTCGGGCCGCAGCGCCAAGGGCGGCCAGCGCCGCAGCAGCCGCCGACCCACGAACAGAGGCGGGTGATCCTCGAACGTCGCAAGGTCCACTTCCCCGCCGCCGCTCACGGTCGTGGGCTGACTGGGTTCGGTGGCGGCTGGATCGCGATCCATGTGCAACCTCGGGCCTCACGCGGCTCCGTCACGGGCACGGCTCGGCGTCGCCCCCCGGCGCGGCGCCGGGGCGCCAGGTCACCGCGTAATCGGTGCCCTCGCCATCGCGGAGGGAGAAGGCGCTCCGGCTGCTTCGGCTCCGCACCCCGTCGAACTGCCCGTCCACTCCCGCGGCCCAGACCGTGACCGTGTCCGCATCGCCGATGCGGTCACGCGTGAGCCGGAGCGGGAGCCCGGAGGCGGCGTCGACCGGGGCCCACCCGCCGAGGTGCAGGTCGTCAACCGATTCCGGCCAACCCCCGGTCTCGATGTGGTGCGCCCTCGCGGCGAGCAGCAGCGCGTGCGCCTCGCAGGCGGTGTCGAGCTGCTCCATCGTGCACAGGAGATAGACACTGAGCTCGATGAACGGGTCGAACCTCAGGGCCTCGTCGGAGAGGGTGACGCCGTTCTCCATTTCCGCCATGAGCACAAACCGATCCCGCGGCTTCTGCTCCATCAGCGTGATCAACGCTCCATAGTAAATGCGGACCTCATCGCGAATCGCCGAGTATCGTCGGCGCTCCGGCGAATCCGGCGGCAGGGCCCCGATCATCTCACTGAGCCGCCGCTCCCTGGACAACCCTTCAAAGGCAAGCATCCGCTCGACCCGGTCCGAGGCAGGCCGGAACCGGCGCATGGCCTCCTGCACCGCCCGAAGCTCGTCCGCGGTTCGGTGCGGGCTGCACGCCCACTCCCCCAGGCGGCGCATGACGTGACCGGTCCGCCGGGCATGCACCGTCATATGGGTGTCCGCCGTCGGCCCGGTGAGCAGGGCATGCGAGAGCCAGAACACACGACGCCAGCGCTCGGCGTCCTCTTGCCGCCCAAGCTCCGTTGTCGCGGCCAGAACATCGATGCAGAAGGCAAGATCGGACTGAAGCGTCGACCGGTCCACGCCGGTGGCATCGCTCACGGCTTGCCAGTCGAGCCGCTTGCCGTTCGCCTCGGCCTCCAGGCACCGGTCCGCCGCGCGGCAGAACTCCTTGGATGCCCGGGAGAGCAGCTCCAGTTCACGACGATCCGCCGGATTCGCCGGATCCAACTCCGAGAGCGTGATCCGGCGGTCGGCGATCGATGACTTCAGGCTCCGCGCCGCGTCGATCAGTTCGGCGAACGGATCCCGCCGCGTCGCTGCCGCCCGCTCGTCCGCGGCCGCATTCGGCCCCTTCGCGCCGGCCGCCGATGACGCAATGACAACCACGGACGCGAGCATCGCGGCAACAACTCGCCCTCCCGAAAACGGCCCGCTCATCGCACCCACGCCAACTCCCCCAACCGCTCCGCCAGCGCCCGCGCCCCCTCGCCACCATCACCTGTCGCCTCCACCGCCACGACCCGGTGCTCCCCGCCCGCGGTGAACTCCACCACCAGCGTCGTCCTTAGCGGCGGGGGGACGTCCGCGGGCCAGGCGCCGATGCGGCCCGGGTGGGCCGGGTCGAGCAGGCCGGAGTCGCGGAGCAGCGCCCACAACTCCTCGACCTGCTCGCGCCGGAGCTGCCTCGTCCGCGGCGGGAAGGTCTCCGGCGTGACGCCGCCGCCCACCAGCGTCCGCAGCACCCAGTCCGCCTCCATGATGTGCCGCGCGGGCCCCAGCCCCTCGCCCCGGGCCGCCCTCGCCTCGTCCCCGCCGCCTCCCCCACCCGGCGGGGTCAGGACCGTGACCCCGAGCATGAAGTCCGGTGGCGGGAGGGTGGCAGTCTCGGTGATGGGCGGGCGCGAGGCGCATCCCCACGCCGCGACGGCCCCGGCGAGGGCCGCGGCGGAAAAGGCGAGCAAGAGGGGCCGATGCGGCGTGCGGCGGGTGTGCATGACGCCCGGAGTCTACCAGACCGGCTGGCCGGGCGCACCGCCCCCCTCTCGATCCCCCGTTCCCCTGCGCCACCCACCCGTCCGCCTACCCTTTCCCCCCATGAACATCTCCGTCCGCTGGCTCAACGAGTACCTCGACCCCGCCAACATCACCGCCGACGGCGCGGAGCGCGTCCTGACCGACGCCGGGTTCCCCATCGAATCCGCGACTGAGCTCCCCGACGGCGACGTGCTCCTGGACGTCGAGGTCACCTCCAACCGCGGCGACTGCCTCTCGCACATCGGCCTGGCCCGGGAGATCGCCGCGGCCACCGGGCGGAAGTTCCGCCCGCCGCCTGTTCCGCCGACCCCCACCTCCCCGACCGGCAACGGCCCCGACTCGGTCGCCGCGGCGGCCTCGCTGGACAACCGGGTGCCGGAGCTCTGCCGGCTCTTCACCGTGCGGGTGATCCGGGGCGTGAAGGTCGGGCCGAGCCCGGCGTGGCTCGTCCGCGCCCTGGAGAGCATCGGCCAGCGCTCCATCAACAACGTCGTGGACATCACCAACTTCGTCGCCGCGGAGTTCGGCCAGCCCAGCCACGTCTTCGACCTCGCCGCCATCCGCAAGGACGCCGGCGGCAGGCCCGCGATCGTCGTCCGCACGGCCAACGACGGCGAGAAGCTCGCGCTGCTGGACGGCAAGACGGTGACGCTGAAGGCCGGCGAGCTGGTGGTGGCCGACGGCGACGGCTCGCGCCCCATCTCCCTCGCGGGGATCATGGGCGGGGCGGAGACGGAGGTGACGGACCGGACGGTGGATGTGCTGCTCGAGGCCGCGACGTGGGACCCCGGCACGATCCGCCGCGCCGCCCGGCGGCTGAACATCCGCACCGACGCCTCCTACCGCTTCGAGCGGACGGTGGACCCGCGGACGATCGACCTCCCCGCGCGCCGGATCGCGGCGCTGATCCGCGAGCTGGCCGGGGGGAAGCTGCTCACCGGCGTGCTCGAGTCCGGCGCGGTCGCGGCCCCGCTGGACCGCATCACCATGCGGCCGGACCGCTGCCGCGAGATCATGGGCGTGGACATCCCCACGCCGGAGATCGTCCGCATCCTGCTGGCCCACGAGATCGGCGTGGAGCAGGAGGCGGAGACGATCGACGACGGGCGGCGCGACTGCCTGCTGGTGTGCACGCCGCCGGCGTGGCGGCCGGACCTGACGCGCGAGATCGACCTGATCGAGGAGGTCGCCCGCACGCACGGGCTCGACAAGGTGCCGGTGCACGAACGCATCGCGGTGCGCGTGAAGGCCCCGCAGGCGGACGAGCTGGCCGCGAGGCGCATCGGCGAGACGCTCACGGGGCTGGGGTTCTACGAGACGGTCACGTTCAGCTTCGTCTCGCCGAAGGAGGCCGCGCCGTTCACGCCCGCGGGCGTGAAGACGCTGGAGGTCGCGGACGAGCGGCGCAAGGGCTCGGGCGTGCTGCGGCCGAGCATCCTGCCGAGCCTGCTGGCGTGCCGCAAGGCGAACCAGGATGGGGGCGTGACGGAGCGCGGCGGGGTGCGCCTCTTCGAGACCGCCGCGGCCTTCGGCGAGGGGGCTCCCGGCTCGCCGCGGGCCGGCGCGACGATCGAGAACCGCACCCTCGCCCTCGTCGCCGACGCCGCCTTCCCCGAGGGGGCCAAGGCGGCCGAGCAGCGGCAGAACGCGGTGCGGCTGGTCCGGGGCGCGCTGGAGGAAGTCGCCGCGGCCGTCGGCGGCGCGGCGGCGAGGCTCGGGTTCACGCCCGCGGCCCCTCCGTTCGATGCCTTCGACCCGGGCGCGACGGCGCAAGTGACGCTCAACGGCCAGGTCATCGGGCACATGGGCCTGATCGCGCCGGCGGTGCAGAAGCTGTACGACCTCGCCGCCCCCATCGCCGCGGCGGAGGTGGACCTGGCCGCGCTGGTCGCGCTCTACCCGCCGAAGGCGAAGGTCGCCACGCTCCCCGCCTTCCCCGGCATCGAGCGAGACCTGTCGCTGGTCGTCGCCGAGAGCGTGCCGTGGGCGAAGATCGAGGCGCTGGTCCTGGCGACGGACCCGAAGTTCCTCGAGGAGCGGGGCGTCGAGTTCGTCGGGACGTACCGCGGCCAGCAGGTCGGCCAGGGGAAGAAGTCCGTCACGCTGCGCCTGAAGTTCCGCGAGCCGACCCGCACCCTTCGTCACGAGGAGGTGGACGGCGAGGTCGCCGCGGTGGTCGAGCGGGCGAAGGCCGAGCTCGGCGCGGAGCTGCGTGGGTGATCGCTTGATCTTGAGATCTATTGCTCTCCGGGTGGGAAGAAAGCGATTCGCCACAGAGGCACAGAGGGCGCAGAGGAGATCAGGGCGGCTTTACCGCGAAGGTCGCGAAGGGCTCGAAGCAAGGCGGAAGAGAACGCGGGGGGAGCGGGGGGAAAGACAAGGGCTTGGATGACCAGGCGTCCGATCCCGTCCAAGCCCCCCATCCAACCCCAACCCTCTTCAACTTCTTTCCCTCTTCTTCTGTGCCCCCCTGTGTCTCTGCGCCTCGGTGGTAGGTCTTCTCTTCTTCCTCTTCCTTCGAGTTCTTCGCGGCCTTCGCGTTGAAACTCCTATGCCTTCCTCCGTGTTCTCCGTGGACTCCGTGGTGATTCTTCTTCCCGCATCATTCGCGCGGCGCTGGTAGCTCCGAGGCCGCGGCCCGGATCATCGCGTGCAGCGCCCCGAGCCACGCCGGCGCGTTCTCCGGCGCGGGGAGCGGGTCGGTGGTGCGCGGGTCGGCCGGGGCGAGGATGACGGTGATGTTGCCGATGCCCGTGTCGGCCGCGAGGACGAAGAGCTTCTCCGCCGCGGGGTCGCCCATCGCCAGACAGCCGATGGACGCGCTCTTGCCGTGGATCATGATGTCCCCGCCCAGGTCCGTGCGGCCCTCCTCGCGGGCGCGGGCCCGGTCGAACTCGTTGGGATAGCTCACCCGCAGCGAGAGGTGGTACAGCGAGTTGGGGTTGAGCGACTCGATCTGGTACACCCCCTCGGGGACCTGCCGGTCGCCGCGGCGGAGCTTCGGCCCCGGGCCGCCGCTCGCGGCCAGGACGGGGTACGAGCGGATCAGCCGCGGTTGGCCCCCGCTACCGGCCGCGTAGACATGCAGTTGCTTCTCCTGCTTGAGCCCGAGCAGGACGACGGATGCCGGCGGGTACGCCACGCCCGCCCGTTCGAAGTCCGCCGCCATGCGGGCCCGCGCCGACTCGCCGAACTGGGCGAGCCGATCTTCCACCGTCGCCCGGCCGCGGAGGCGTTGCACGACGGCAGCGTACAGCCGCGGGGCCAGGGGGGCCACCGCGACCATCGCCAGCGCGGTGGCGAGCGCGGCGAGGGGGACGATAACTCTGGCGCGGCGTCGGGTCATGTGGTCTGGGGCGGCCTGCTCGTCCTCAGGATCGGCCGCCGGGCCGGATCGGGGCCAAAGAGCGGACGATGCACCCTTCGGGCCCGGGGAGCGCCGGGCCAGGGAGGGCCGACCACATGATGGACAGCGGACCCGGACTCAAGGCAATCCTCAGGCGGCTGGCCTTCACGCTCTTCTGCGTGCTCATGATCGCCATGGCGGCGCACATGCTGGCCGAGCCGGCGAAGTACTCCGCCGCGGGCGGGTACTCCGAGCTCCGCGGCGGCGGCGGGGGCGGCGCGGCCGGGGCGATGCGGGTGCTCCTGAAACTCTCCGTGGACGCCGTGGGCACGACCGCGACCGCGGCGGGGCTGATCGTCCTCTCCGGGGCGGGGCTCGTGGTCCTCTGGCGGCCGCGGCAATCTACCGTCGAGGGCTGATTGCCGACGGCGGCGGGCCGCCTACCCCTGCCCGAGCTTCTCGAGGATCCGCTTCCGCACCGCCGCGGCGTCCGCCGCTCCCCCGCTGAGCTTCATCACCGCCCCGACCAGCCGCCCCGCAGCCTGGAGCTTGCCGGCGCGGACGTCCTCCGCCGCCCCCGCGTTGGCCGCGATCGCCTCGTCGATCCACGCCTCGACCGCGCCCTCATCGCGGACGATGATCATGCCCCGGTCCTGCGCGACCTTCGCGGGGTCGGCGCCCGCGTGATCCGGCTCGCAGAGGAGGCCGAAGAGCTCATCGGCCGCGGTGGAGGAGACCTTGCCCTCCTCGCGCAGCGCGATGATCCCGGCGACCTGCTCCGGGTTGATCCCCAGCTCGCTCACCAGCACGCCTCGCTCGTTGGCCCGCTTCATCCCGTTCTGAAGGACGAAGTTCGCCGCCTGCCGCGCGGCGCGCGTGTCGGTCACGCCGAGCGTCTTGGCGTGCTGGTAGGCGGACTCGAAGAAGAGGCAGACGTCCCGCTCCTCCACCAGCGCCGCGGCCTCCTTCGCCGACAGCGCGAACGACTCGACGTACCGGCGCTGCCGCGCCGCCGGCAGCTCCGGCAGCCCCGCCGCGACCCGGTCTCGCCACTGGTCCGGGATCGACAGCGGCAGCAGGTCCGGGTCGGGGAAGTAGCGGTAGTCGTGCGCCTCCTCCTTCTCGCGCTGGGGGAAGGTGACGCCGCGAACGTCGTCCCATCCCCGGGTGGACTTTGCCCCCGGCGCGTGCTCGCGCCCATCCTCCAGCCAGCGGCGCGGCTGCTCCCGGAGCTCGAACTCGATCGCCCCGCGCAGGCTCTTGAACGAGTTGAGGTTCTTGACCTCCACGATCGGCGTGACGACCGTGCGGCCGTCGTCGAGGGTCAGCACGCAGTTGATGTTCGGCTCGAAGCGCATGTGCCCCCGCTGCATGACCCCCTCGGTCACGCCCAGGAACCGGCACGTGCTCCGCAGCTGCTGCGCGAAGACGACGACCTCCTCCGCCGCGGCGAAGTCCGGCTGGGTGACGATCTCCAGCAGCGGCGTCCCGGCCCGGTTGTAGTCCACGATGGAGTGGTCGATCGCGTGCCCCCCCGGCGCCTCGTGCAGCAGCTTCCCCGCATCCTCCTCCAGGTGCGCCCGGATGATGCCGATGCGCTTGGTCAGCAGCGACGGGTCCGGCCGGCCGTCCGCGCCGATGCCGGGGATGTCCACCGCGCCGTCGAAACAGAGCGGGAGCTGGTACTGCGAGATCTGGTAGTTCTTGGGCAGGTCCGGGTAGAAGTAGCTCTTGCGGTCCCACCGCGTCACCGGCGCGATCGAGCACCCCAGCGCCAGCCCCACCATCATCGACATCTCCACCGCCGAGCGGTTCACCACCGGCAGCGCCCCCGGCAGCGCGAGCACGACGGGGTCGATGAGCGTGTTGGGCCCGGCGTCGTACTGGTCCGGGTGCGCCGCGCTCGGCGCCGCGGCGAACATCTTGCTCCGCGTGGCGAGCTCGACGTGGACCTCCAGGCCGACCCTGAGCTGGACGGATGTGATCTGGGGCATGGGTCCACGATGGTACGGGCGGAGACGCGCGGCGGGCGGGCCCGGGGGCCGGCTGCCCCGTGGCGGGCGTGTGGTAAGCTGCACTCGTGACCCTGATCGCCCCCGCCGACTCCCTGCTCTACTGGCTCGCCGCGGCCGCGCTTGCCTTCGCGTTCGGCACGGGCGTGCTGCGCCGGTGGGTCCTGGGCCGGCCGGGGGTGCGGCGGGGCGTGATCTTCTTCGCGGCGTTCATCGCCGCGGCGCTCGTCGCCGGGCTGCTGCCCTCGGTCATGATCAGCGTCCTCCTGGAGTACGGCGGCGACTGGGTCACCCCCGAGGTCGCGGCCTGGTGGTCCGGGGCGCTGGTGGCCGGGATCGCCGGGCTGGTCGTCCTGGCCCGCGCGGCCGTCGGCGACCCCAGCCGCGGCCGACGCCGCTGCGGCGGGTGCTGGTATGACATGAGCGCCACCCCGGGGATGACCTGCCCCGAGTGCGGGCGGACGGTGAAATCGGAGAAGGGGCTCTTCCGGACGCGCCGACGCAAGCGGGGGTTGGTTGTCGCGGCACTGTTCCTGGCGGCGTCCGCCACCTGCGGGGCGCTCCCGTGGTTCAGCGGCGGGGGTTGGAAGGATCGGATGCCGGACACGGTGTTGGTCGCGCTGCTGCCGTATCTTAACAATAACAGCAGCCTCCTGGAGGAGCTTCACAATCGGATCGACACATGGGTCCTGAAGAGCGATGACAACCCTGATCTTCCCCCGGGCCCTTGGCGCCGATTCGCAGCCCGGCAGTGCCTCACGGCGATGAGAGACACAACCCAGGTCTACCGCGTTGTGGTCGCGCTGAACCTGGCCGGTGTGCTTGGCGATGACTACACGGTTGTCCGTGACCGAGTCCTGGAGCTCACAGAGGATGGGTCGCCCAACATCCGCCTTTGGGCATTGATTGTGGTAACCTTGAGCTGGATGGATCACGAGGAGTGCGCGGCGGCGGAGGCCGCACTCACAGACTCAGATCCGAATGTGAGGCTGCAAGCTGCATGGACGCTGGCGACCTCTATCTCGAGCGGCGCCCGCCCGGCTGCCCCTCCATCTGAAGAACTCCTCAACGTGGCATTTCAGGACCCGGTCCCGGCAACACGCCATGGCGCCATCCGCGTGCTGGCGTACCACGAGCACAGCGACCGGAGCACCAAGGTCCTCGTCGCCGCGACCACGGACCCGCTGGCACACATCCGGCTGGCCGCCTTGAACGCGTTCTGTCAACTGAATCCGCAGGCGCCGGAGTCCGCGAGCGCTCGAACCTCCGCGTTGCGGGACACGGAGCCGCAGGTCGCCCACGAGGCGGGGTACCTGGTCGGACTTCACGGCCCGCATGACGAAGCGACGATCGACCTCCTCCTCACCATGGCCGACAGCGACGACTCGCGGATCCGGTGGACGGCGATGCAGTGGGTAACCGGTCTCACCCAAACAGACGGGGACGCGGGCGCCGCAATTCTGGACCGCGCGCTCCGCGTGCGCAACCCGGTGTTCCGCGAGCACGTCCTTCAGGCGCTCATCATGATGGCTGAGCCGCCGGCGTCGCTGCGGCCCCTGTTCCTCGAACTCAAGGACTCCGCGCAGCAGGACCCCGAAGGGGCCTCGCTCTGGAAGGACGACCTCGACATGCTCCTCCAGCAGCTTGACTGGGCCGGAGCGACCGAGGACGACGATTCCGGCCCCTCATAAGCGGGCCGGCGGTCATGGCCCGCCACGTGGTACACTCCCCCCGTGCTCTGGCACCCGCTCATCTGGTGGGCCTGCGTCGCCGCCGGGCTCCTCCTCGCGCTCGCGGGCCTCGCCCTCATCGTCCGCCGCCCCCCCCATTCCCCCCGCCGGCGCTCCCTCCTCGCCGGCGCGGCCGCCGTCCTCCTCGGCCTGGGCCTCGTCTCGGGCATCCACGCCTACGGACCCTGGTGGCACCACGCCCCCACGTGGCTGCTGATCCGCCTCTTCCCCACCTACGCCCCCGCAGCGGACATGCCCGACGACCGCGTCGCCCTCGAGCTCCTCTATCGCATCGACACCGGCGCCATCCCCAGGGACGACCGGACCCGTCTCGCCGCGGAGTGCGCTGTCGCCATCCGCGACCCGGCCAGCCCGTGGCAGATGGGCGCCAAGGCCATCCACCTGATGTCGTCGCTGAAGGCCGAGAAATACCCCTACACCGACGATGTCCTCGCCGGGCTCTCGCGCGACGAGCTCCGCCCCCGCCTGCTCGCGGCCATGCACCGCCTCAGCAACATGGGCCCGCGCGTCCGCGACGCGATGGCCGCGATCGTCGCCGACCCCCGCGCCGCCGCGCCAGACCGCTGCCAGGCCGCGTGGGTGCTGGCGGCGATGAACGAGGACGCGGCCGGGGCCACCCCCGCGCTGCTGATCGCCCTCGCCTCGGACCCCGGCGCCGGGCCGGGGGCAGAGGCCGTCCCGCGCCGCGCCGCCCACGCCCTGGCCCGCATCGGCCCCGCCGCGCGTCCCTATGGCGCGGCCGAGGCCCTCGACGCCGCGGCCGACGACGAGTCCCTCGACTTCCCCACCCGCTACGCCGCCCGCGTCGGCGCGGCGTGCGTCCGCGGCGACGCCGCGAGCGAGGCGCACGCCCACGCCGCCATGCTCCGCGGCGACGACCCCGGCGTCCGCCGCCGCGCTGCGCTGGGGCTGCGCTGGCTCGTGAGCATCCGCGAGGCCGGCGTCGTCGTCCCCGACCTGGTGGACGCGCTGAGCGACGCGGACCCGACGACCGCCGTCATCGCCCGCGACGCGCTCGTCGCGCTCATCGGCGTGGACGACCGCTACGCGCAGATGCTCGAGGAGCTCGCCGGCAGCGCTGATGAGGCGACGGCGGAGCGCATCGGCGAGGTCCTCCGGGCCTTCAGGAGTTCGAGGTGACGAACGCGGCGCGCCCCGGCCCCATCGCGGCGCTCCTTGCGGGATGCTTCGGGCTCCCATTCCACATCCCGGCACTGAACGTAAAGGACTCCACGATATGACGACCTGTAACCGCAGCCGCGTCGGATGCGCCATGCTCGCCGCGGCCGCGATCGCCCTCGTCGCCGCTCCCGCCGCGGCCCAGCTCGCCCCCCCGCCGGGGCCCGTCGCGCCCACGCAGGCGCACGAGATCTTCGCCCTCCCGTTCACCATCACCCAGAGCGGCTCCTACCGACTCGGGCGGGACCTGACCGCCGCCGCCGCGGAAGACTTCATCACTGTCGCCGCCGAGGACGTCACGATCGACTTCGCCGGCCACACCCTCGACGGCGCGGGCGTCGCCCAGCACGGCGTCCACGTCGCGGCCACCGGCGACCGCGTCCGGGTCGTTGGCGGCCAGATCACCAGGACGCAGAGAGCTGCGTCAACGCGAACTTCCGGGGGGTCGTCGAGGACATGCGCCTGTCCAACTCGGCCCTCGGCAACGGCGTCGGCGGGGCCAACGGCAAGCCGATCGTGGTCCGCAACGTCGTCGTCGAAAACGTCGGCGCCAACGGCGTCTCCTTCAGCCCCGGCAGCGTCCTGGAGAACGTCACCGTCCGCGGGGCCGGCGCCGACGGGTTCAACGGCAACGGCGAGTCGGTCCTCCGCGCCTGCGTCGCCGCCGGGTGCGGGGGCCGCGGCTTCCACACCGCCCACGGCGCCACCCTGGAGGGGTGCACCGCCGACCGCAACGACGAGGCGGGGTTCGAGCTCGGGCCCGCCTCCGTCCTCCGCGGCTGCCGCGCCGCCGCCAACGGCTTCGGCGGGCGCGACCGCTCGCGCCCGCGCCTCCCGGAGGGCGTCACGCCCATCGGCGTCTCCGGCCGCGTCCCCCATCCGTTCGACGGCTGCACCGATCCCGAGATCGTTGACCGCCGCGCCGGCGCGCCGCTCCCCGGCCTGGTGAACCTCGGCCGCGGGGGACATGGTGAGCGCACGCCGACGTCCGGGTTCGACGGCATCCGCGTCGATGTGGACTCGCTGGTCGTGGACTGCGTGAGCAGCGGCAACTTCGACGACGGCATCGCCGCGGGCGCCCGCTCCACGGTCTCCCGCTGCACCGCGAACGACAACAACGCCGGGGGGATCTCCGCCGGCAGCTTCAGTGTCATCGACGGGTCCACGGCCTCGGGCAACGGCGCCGCCGGCGTCACCGTCGGGGTGCGCTCCCGCGTCACCGGCTGCCACGCTGCCGGCAACACGCTCACCGGGTTCGTGATCGACGACCTCGGCGTGGCGGAGCGATGCGTCGCGATGACCAACGGCGGCCGCGGGATCGAGCTCGACACCGGCGGCGCCGCGCGGGAGTGCGACGCATCCAACAACAGCGGCGCGGGGATCCAGGCCCACGGCAACGACACCCTGGTGTTCGGCTGCACCTCACGAGCCAACCTTCACGCCGGGATCGAGATCCGCCCGGGCTCGGGGAGCCGGGTCGAGATGAACCACATCTGCAACAACGTCGCGGCCGGCATCCTCATCAACGGCAGCTTCGCGCTGGTGGTGCGCAACCATCTCGAGCTCGACTGGATCTCCAACGCCTCCGGCTCGGCATCGAACACCATCGGCCCGATCGTCGGCCCCGGCGCGGACCTCTCCACGGTCGGCCCGTGGGCCAACATGGTGCTCGAATAAACGACCGGGGCGGGCCTTTCAACACTCGCAACCCCGGTGCGGGGGCGGCCGGCGCCGCCCCCGCTTGTGCTTCCGACCGGGGACGGCGAACGAACGCGAAGAAAAGAGCGCCCCCGGCCGGGGGCGCCCCTCCGTGAATGGCGGACCCACGCGGGCCCGTCGGTGACTTCGTCGCGCCGGCGTCGGCGTGGCCGGCGGCTACATGAGGTTGATGCGGATCAGCTCCGTCTGGCTCGGGCGCTCATCGACGGGCGGGGGGTGCGGGGAGCGCCGGTGCTCCCGCTCCGGCGTCGCCCGCTCGCCGCTCCGGCGCGGCAGGGCGACCAGCCCGCGGCGGAGCAGCGGCGTGCAGCTCCACGGGAGCCGCCGCCACCCCTCGCTCTCGCTTCTCTGTTGGGGGCCTCGTCGTTGCTCTTCGCGGTTCATGACCAGTTCCACTTCTGCTGTTTCCTCTGTGGTTGTGACTCTCTGCGGCGCGTCTCGCCGACCTTGATGGCGAGGGGGAGCGGGGGCGGTGGGGAGGCTCGCTCACCAGTAGTGCACCCGGCGGGACTCGAAGGCCTGGCTGATGCGCCTCCGGCTCGTGGCACGCTCCGCCGAGCCGCACGCGCTCGCGATCCGCGCTGAGCGGGCGTCGCCGAGCAGCGGCCGCAGGCAGCGCTGCACAAGGCCGTGCACGCCGGTGCGCTCCGCGGGCTTGGGAAACCGGGGATGTTCGGGCAAGTAGACAGCATCTCGGGACGGACGCATAGCGGTCCCTTCCGATGAGGGGTTCGGCGATCGGGTTCAAAGCGACAGCGGCCCCGGAGAACTCATCTCCGGGGCCGCTGGGAACATCCTTGTGGGATGCCTGCTAGCTCGGAGATGAGGGCGGGTCGGTGAGGTTGTGCTGCATGCCCAGGTCGTCAACGATGGAAATGCCCGGGATGCACGCAGCGGGGCGCACCGACACCGCGAGGCCGGCGAAGGCGTAGGCCTTCGTCGCATTCGTGTGGGTGTTGTTCATGGGCGGCCTCCTTTCTGCATGCCCGCGCAACGGCGCGAGGGACCGGGGCGAAGCATAACACCTCGTGTCGGCTCGTCAAGAACGCCGCATGAGAAATCTCGTATGCATCGATGGCGCCGGCTTCCCATCCCTCAAACCAGTGCTGCCTCGCGCAGCACCCGCTCGACCGTCAGCCACGACATCGGCGTCGGCCCATCCGGCGCGAGCACCCGCACCCGCGGCCCGCGCGGGGCCCACACCACTGGGTCCGTCGGCCCGAAGAGCGCGACCGTCGCCACGCCCAGCTGCGCCGCCAGATGCGTCGGGCCCGTGTCGCACCCGATCACCAGCGACGCGGGACGCAGCGCATCGGCCAGCGCGGGCAGGTCGGCGCAGAACTCACCGCCCATCCCGGCGAACACGCGCCGCTCCTGCCGGGTCAGCCGTTCCATCTCCACCTCCCCCGCCAGCACGCGCACGCCGCGGCCGCTGCGCCGCAACTCCTCCGCCGCCTCCCGCCACCGCTCCATCGGCCACATCTTCTCCCGCGAACCCGCGCCGACGTGCATCACCACCGGTCCGCCCGCGTTCTCCCGCGCCGCCACACTCCCAAGGCGGTCCACCTCGAACCGCTCCCACGCCCGCCCGCGCGACGCCGACCCCGGCGGCCCGACGTACTCGACCTCCGCCCCCGGGAACATAGCCGCGGCCCCCGCGGCCCACACCCGCCCGCTCTCCGCCGCCGGGTCCGCCAGGAACGTCAGCACCCGCGACACGCCGCCAGCGCGATCCGCCCCGCCCCCGCCGTCCCCAGCCCACAGCCGCGTGAAGCGCCGCGACTCGGCATCGACGCCGGTGACACCAAGCTCCGCCGCGGCCAGTTGAGCGTGCCCGGCGCGGGTCACGACCGTCGCCTCGCTCCCGCCTGCCCGGATTGCGCGCAGCAGCGGCCACGTCATCACGAAATCCCCCAGCGCGCCCCCGTGAAAGACCCACACCGCGCCCTCACCCACGCGCCCCTCCATCCCCCCCCACCCCCGCCCGCACGCCCGCGCCCCGCCTCTCCGGCAACCCCAGCGCCGCCCGCATCGCCCGCTGCTCCAGCCTCGACACCCGCGCCGGGATCACCCCCAGCCGCGCCCCGATCGCCGCGAGCGTCTGCGGCGGCCCCGCGCCCTGGCCCCCATCGCCGCCCCACGCCCACCCGTACCGCTGCACGAGCAGCGCGGCCTGCTCCGCCGTCACGCGCCCCAGCCCCTCGCGCACGCGCGGCTCCGGCTCCAGCCACGCCTGCCACACGCAGACGCGTCGGGCGAAGTCCTCCAGCTCCACAGTTTCGGGGTCGCACCGGGGAGCCGCGCGTGTGCTGGGCGCCTCCCCGACCCACGCCGACCCGTCCCCCTTCACCCACTGCGATACCACCCGGCTCAGCGCCAGCGACACCGGCGCGGCCAGACGCCCGCCCTTGGCCGGGTCGAACCGCTCCACGCCCTCGATCGCCGCCTCGATCCCCAGGTTCGCCACCTGCCCCGCCGCCCTCGCCGGCAGCGCGGTCAGCGGCCGCCCCGCGAACGCCTCGATCGTCCGCACCGCCAGCGGCAGCTGCGACCGGACCATCTCCGCCTTCACCCGCGCCGCCCACCGCAGCAGCGTCTCGATCTCGTCGATCTCCGCGATCGCCGGCGACGCACGCTCCAGCGACGACGCCCGCCGCAGCGCCTCGCCCCGGAGACGCCAGTACGCCTGCGCCCGCTCGAGCTCCGCCCGCGGCCCCTCCGGCGCCGCCGCGGCGACAAACTCCAGCAGCTCCGCCAGCGTCCGCGGCCCCGGCCGCCCCAGCCCGCGCTGCGCCGACGCCGTGGCACGCGCCGTCGCCGACGAGTCCGACCACACCGCCGCCCCCGCCTGCCGCGCCAGGTCCCGCAGCCGCTCCGCCCGGCGCTGCGCCAGGATCCGGTACACCGACGCCGGCGAGAGCCCCAGCCGCTCGGCCAGCTCCGCCGCGTCCACCCCGCACCACCGGCTGCACGCCCGCTCGATCACCTCGCGCTGCGCCGCCCTGGCCGCGGCCCGGTCCCCGAAGATCGGCTCGCGCTGCCCCGCATCGGCGCGGATCAGCAGCTGCCGGATCGTCTCCGCGCTCCGCCCGGTCTTCTCGGCGATCCGGCGCGACACCTGCCCCAGCGACCACCCCAGCCGCGCGCGGTACCGCGCCGCATGGCGGACAATCCGCTCCTCCGTGTCCGGGTCGATCCGCGAGAACTCCGCCGCGGCGGCGAGCTGCTCGGCCCGCGTCGCCGCGAACGCCTCCACCGCCGAGCCCGCGAAGACCAACCGGTGCCGCGCCCGCCCGTCCGTCACCGCCACCCGCCGCGCCAGCAGCCCCTGCCGCCGGTAGCGGTCCAGCGTCCGGCGGGAGATCCGCCACCGCTCGCACACCTCTTCCGCCGTCAGCCACGCCGCACCGTCCCCCCCCGCCCCGTCGCCCCGCGGCAGGTCCGCCTCCGACAGCTCCGCCGCGATGCACAGGTGCTCGATCAGCGGCGAGAGGTCGCGCAGCAGCGCATCCCCCGCGATCAGCGCCGGGTTCTTCAGGTCCGGCCGGTAGCCGGTGAGCCGGAAGACGATCCAGTCCTCGGGGTACGTCCCCGCCGCGTCGATCTGCCCCGCCAGCGCCTCGGCGGCCTCGAGCTGCCGCCGCGCCGCCTTCGCGGGCGTGTAGCGGAGCTGGCTTGCCAGCTCCGCGAGCGCGGGGACCTTCAGGCGCGGCAGCGGGGGCATGCGCCAAGCGTACATGATGCCGCCCGCGCGGCCACCCCCCCACCCCCCGCTTCACCTCACACCGTCCCTCCCCTTACACCTCCACCCAACGGACCTCCCGGCGCGGCGCGAGCCCCAGCGAGGCCGCCTCCTCCAGGAACCGCTCTGCCGCGGCACGCTCCCGCTCTCCGACCTCGTACCGCAGGTACGACCCCACGTACGTCGCCGCGACGTCCTCCGGCCAGCCTCGCTCCGCCGCCCGGCCGGCCACGATCCAGTCCAGGCGCGTCGCGTTGTGCCGCCGGGCGCGATCCAGCACCGCCGCCGCGGCCAGGATCCGCCGCTTCCGCGCGCCGCCGTCGGACTCATCGTCGAGCGCGGAGGCCCGGCACATCCACGCCGCGTAGACGAACGGCAGGCCCGTCATCTCCTTCCACGCCTGCCCGAGGTCCACCTGGTGCGGGTACCGCTCCGCCGGGGGCGCATCGGTGACGATCTTGTCGCCGATGAGCACCAGCGCCGGCGGCCACTCGTCGCCCGACGGCGGCGACGAGACCCGCTCGCGGGCGTCGAAATCGATCAGCTCCGGCACACGCCCGTACCGCTTCGCCAGCACCACCCGCACCAGCGTCGCCGAGGTGTGGCTGTCGGTGTCGCCGTGGACCGCGGTGATCTTCTCCGGCTCGACGGACGAGTACAGCCGCACCGTCATCGTCGGGCCGTCGCAGCCGATCATCCCCACGGGGAGGATCGCCAGCGGCTCCGGCGAGCGGGCGTAGTCGATCAGCGACACCAGCGCGACGTCGACCTCCCCCCGCTCTCCCCCCTCGGCTCCTACGCCTCCGAGCAGCAGGTCGATCAGGCGCGACGGCACCGCCGAAATCAGCTCCGCCTCGCGCCACGACGCCAGCCCCTCGATCAGCGGCAGCGTGTTGAGGTACTTCACACACCCGATGCGCACCGTGTCCATGTTCGCCGATGCTAGGCCGGCCCGCCGGGCCCCACGCCGCCCCTGCCATTTCCCGCCGCCGCCACCCCCACCCCCCCCACCTCCCCCACCGCCTCCACCGCCTCCCC
>JBIQJK010000229.1:0-3309 GCA_044507535.1 Planctomycetaceae bacterium
GCCCCGCCCTCCCCCGCCGCCGCCCCCCCGAACCGCGCCGACAGCGCGGCCCGCGCCACCAGCCGGTCGTCAAAGCCGCGCCGCACCGTCCCGCCGCGCCCGTCCGGCAGGATCTGGTAGTCCTCGTGCCCCTTCCCCGCGATCAGCACCACGTCCCCCGGCGCGGCCCGCCGCACCGCCAGCGCGATCGCCCGCTCCCGGTCCTCCTCGACGAACAGGTCCTCCCCCATCGCCCGCTTCGCCCCTCCCGCCTCCATCACGCCGCCGAGCACCTCGTCGATGATCCGCCGCGCCGGCTCCGTCCGCGGGTTGTCGCTGGTCACCACGACCACGTCCGCCAGCTCCGCCGCGACCTTCCCCATCCGCGGCCGCTTCGTCCGGTCCCGGTCTCCCCCGCACCCGAAGACGCACCACAACTTCCCCTCCCGTGGCGCGGGCTGCCCTTCCGAAGCCCCATCCCTGAGGGAGGGGGTTGGGGGGTGGGGTCGCGCTTCCCCTCCCTGCCCTTCCTCCCCTTCCCTCACCACCCCGCGCAGCACCGTCAGCACATTCCGCAGCGCATCATCGCTGTGCGCATAATCCACATACACCGCCACCGGCTCGCGCGCATTCGACACGAGCTGCAACCGCCCCGGCGGCGCGGACACTCGTGCCAGCCCGATCGGGTCCGCCCCCCCCACTCCCCCCCTCTCCCCCGCCGCATCCCACGGCGCCACCGCCCACACCGCCGCGACCGCCTGCAGGACGTTCATCACGTTGTGCGCCCCCACCAGCGGCACCTCCGCCTCGACCGTCCCCCACGGCCCGCGCAGCGAGACCACGGTTGACCGCGCCAGCGCCCGCACCACCCGCCCGACGCACTCCGCCCCTTCTCCACCCTCCCCGGCCCCCTCCACCGCGCACCGCAGCACCCGCACCCCCTCGCCGCACGCCGCGAGCATCGCCCCGTGCCACGGGTCCTGCGCGTTGACCACCGCGGCCCCGCCCGCTCCCCCTGCCCCCTTCGCCGGCAGCATCGCGAACAGCTTCGCCTTCGCCGCGGCGTACGCCTCCATCGTCCCGTGGTAGTCCAGGTGGTCCCCCGTCAGGTTCGTGAACACCGCCACGTCGAAGCTCAGCCCGGCCGCCCTCTTCTGCTCCAGCGCGTGGCTCGACACCTCCATCACCGCGGCGCGGCACCCCGACTCCACCATCACCCCCAGCGTCCGCGAGACCTCGATCGCCGGCGGCGTCGTCAGCGACGCCGGCGCGACCTCGTTCCCGTCGTCCACCTGCACCGTCGAGATCATCCCGCACCGCGTCCCCAGCCCGCTCAGCAGCCGGTGCGCCAGGTACGTGATCGTCGTTTTTCCGTTGGTCCCCGTCACGCCGATGAGCGACAGCTTCGACGACGGGCCGCCATAGAACCGCTCCGCGATCCTCGCCGCGGCCAGGTTCACATCGTCCGCCACCAGCAGCGCGACCGACGGCGGCGCCGCCACGGCCGGGTCGTCCGTCAGCACCGCCACCGCCCCCGCCCGCACCGCCTGGGGGACGAACCGCCGCCCATCCTCCGCCAGCCCCCGCCGCGCGACGAACAGCGACCCCGGCATCGCCGTCCGGCTGTCCTCCGTAATGTCGCACACCCGCACCCGACGCCACCCCTCCTCCCCGTCCCCCCCGTCCCCCGGGCGCACCGCCCCCGGTCGGATATCCAGCCCGGAGATCAGCTCGCCGACGAGCATCGCACAACACCCCGATCACGCCAAAGAAGCGGGGCGCACCGCGTGGATGGTATCGGGCCGCCCCCAAACCGCGGAACATATTTCCCCGCCCCCCGTGGCACGGGCTTTGGGGGCCGGCCCGTGCCCTCCCCCCTCCCCGGCTCGACCGATCCCGCGAGCAGGTTCCCTCCACGCCTCCACACCTGCTCACCTCCACCTCCCCCCGCGCCCTACCGTCCCTCTGACGGACCCACCCACCATGGACCCCGACGACCACGTCTGCCTCTGCTTCCGCGTCAGCCTGCGGAAGATCCGCACCTTCCTGGCGCGCGAGAACCCCCCCGTCGCCTCCCTCATCAGCGAGTGCCTCGGCGCGGGGACCGGCTGCGGCTGGTGCGTCCCCTTCCTCAAGCACCTCCACGCCCAGCACGCCCGCGGCCAGCCGGTAGACCTCCGCATCTCCCCCGAGAAGTACGCCTCCGCCCGCACCAGCTACCGCGCCACCGGCGAGCGCGACCCCGATGTGGTGAAGCAGGCGGACGCCGCGGAAGATGCTCCCCCCACGGACCCCGGCGGCGCCTGACCCCCGCGCTGCGCGCCGGGGGGTCCGGACGCCCCAAACCTCACGTTCCGCGCACCCCAAGAACAACCGCTCCCGGCCCGAGAGAGCCGGGAGGCGGCGGCCCGCCGTGTGGGCACGGCGAGTCTATAGCGTCTCGTGTCCCTCACCCTCCCGTGATCAACACCCGCCCTGCGTCGCGTTGAGCCACGCGGTCAGGAACGCGCTGATGTCGTTGGAGTTGACCATGCCGTTCTGATCGAAGTCCGCCGCCAGGTTGCCGTGCTGGACGCTGGCGAGCCACGACGTCAGGAACGCGCTGATGTCGTTGGAGTTGACGCTGCCGCTGTCGTCCCAGTCGGCCGCGCACCCCACGGGCGAATCCCCGACGAACACCACCGCGTACCCATCCACCCAACGCCCCCCGCTGTCGGTCGCGCGGATGGGGAAGGACGTCCACCCGACGAACCCCGGATCGGGCGTGAACGAGAACGTCGCCCCCGCCACGTGCGCCGCGACCCCGCCGACAACCACCCCCGCGCCGAGGGAGTAACCGGTGACGTCGTTGTCCGGGTCGAAGGCCACCGCCGTCCCGCTGCTCATCACCCCCGGCGAGCAGACGATCCGGCAATGCACCGCCACAGGCGTGTTGTCCGTGCCGATGATCCGCTCCACCACCGGCGCGGAGACCTCGATCTCGGCCGCGGCCACCCCCATCGCGCCCATGTTCCCACCCGGCGCTGCGCCGCCGACCCCCGGCGCGCCCACCGTGGCAGCGCCGATCACCGCCGACCCCTCCGCCGTCCGCAGCACCCCCGCCGAGAATCCCCCGCCCCCGCCGCCACCCGCCCCGCCGGGCCCGCCGTTGCCCCCTCTGCCCCCCGCCCCGCCGTTCGCGGCATCCGCCGGCCCGACGCCGCCGGAGCCGCCCAGCCCCCCAATTCCGCCCGACCCACCTGGGCCGCCGGCACCCCCGTTCCCCCCCGCCCCGGCGGCCAGTTCGCTCGTCGAAGCAACCACCGGCCCCGCCTCGAGCAGGATCGCGGC
>JBIQJK010000230.1:0-3279 GCA_044507535.1 Planctomycetaceae bacterium
AGCTGGCGATTCTGCACCGGGTACGAGGCGCCCCCGGTGATGCACACGCTGGTGTGCATGCAGGTGGAGCGGCGGGAGGGGGGCGAGGGGGAGGGGTAAGGGGCGGGGTCCGGGGGGAGCGGAGGGGGGGGATGCACAGAACTGAGCGGGATGTGCGGCTTGCGCTCCGTGAGTGTCCGGAGCGGCGCTACGGCGCGGGCTGGGGCGGCTGCTGGGGCTGGGTTAGGGGTTCGGGCTGGGTCGGGCGCGGGACGCCGGGGGGCGGGGGGAGGATGGGCTGGTCGGCCCAGCCGCGGGTGAAGGGGAGCCAGCCGCGGGAGATGTAGTCGCTGAAGGTGAGGGCGAAGAGGATGACGAGCCAGGCGAGGCCGGCGACGGAGAAGAGCTTGGTGAGGGGGCTGCTGCCGCGGATGTGCATGAAGTAGAGGGCGACGAGGGTGGCCTTGACGGCGGCGATGGCCATGGCGACGAGGATGGTGATGGGGCCGAGGTGGACGAAGGCGGCGGCGACGGTGACGACCAGGAGGATGAGGAGGGCGGCGTAGACGCCGAGGTAGGTGGAGAGGGTGGCGGCGTGGGGGAGGCCGAGGTCGGCGCGGTCGAGGCGTGCGAGGGGCTCGCGGGGTGGTTTGCGGGGGAGTTCGTGCGGGGTCATGAGCGGTGCACCAGGTAGAGGAGGGGGTAGAGGAAGATCCAGACGATGTCGACGAAGTGCCAGTAGAGGCCGGTCATCTCGACGGGGCTGGCGAAGGCGTCGTCGAAGCCGCGGCGGAGGGAGATGGAGAGGAGCCAGAGCATGAGGCCGACGCCGATGACCATGTGGGTGGCGTGGATGCCGGTGAGGGCGAAGTAGAAGGAGAAGAAGATGCGGGCGCCGCCGGCGAGCTCGGGGGGGTCGAAGCGGAAGTCGCCCCAGGGGGCGAGGCCGTGGTCGATGAGGTGGGCGTACTCGTAGAACTTGACGCCGATGAAGGTGAGGGCGAGCGTGATGGTGGCGAGGAGGAAGAGGGAGACGCGGGGGGAGTTACCGAGCTGGGCGGCGCGGACGGCGAGGGCCATGGTGAGGCTGCTGGTGAGGAGGACGGCGGTGTTGACGGCGCCGATGAGCCAGTTTTCTTCGTTGCTGGCGGCGGCGAAGGCGTCGAAGTAGGTCATGCGGTAGACGGAGTAGGCGGCGATGGCGCCGCCGAAGAAGAGGACCTCGGTGGCGAGGAAGGCCCACATGCCGAGCTCGGCGGCGCGGTGCTGCTGCGCGAGGTCGTCGAAGTGGTGGGCGAGGCGGTGGACGCCGAGGGCCTGCGCGGCGGCGGCCTGGTCGGCGGCGACGGGGGGATGGGGGTCAGGCGGGGGCGTGGGTGTCATGGGCGTCGGGCCTCCCGAGCTTGACCTCAGGGGTGAGGGAGGAGTACTCGTACGCCTCCCAGGTGACGACGGGGGTCTGGGTGAAGTTCTCCGTGGGCGGGGGCGAGGGGGTCATCCACTCGAGGCCGACGGCGCGCCAGGGGTTGGGGCCGGCGCGCTTGCCGTACCAGAGGGACCAGAGGAGGTAGACGACGGGGATGAAGAGTCCGACGGCGAGGATGGAGGCGCCGGCGGAGGACATGACGTGGAGGACCTGGAACTCGGGGGGGTAGGAGGCGTAGCGGCGGGGCATGCCGAGGTAGCCGAGGACGAACTGGGGGAAGAAGGTGAGGTTGAAGCCGACGAAGATGAGGAAGGCGCAGAAGCGGGCGATCCACTCGGTGTACATGCGGCCGGTGATCTTGGGCCACCAGTAGTGGAGGCCGCCGAGGTAGGCCATGACGGCGCCGCCGACCATGATGTAGTGGAAGTGGGCGACGATGAAGTAGGTGTCGTGGACGTGGACGTCGATGGCGAGGGTGGAGAGGAAGAGGCCGGTGAGGCCGCCGAGGGTGAAGAGGCCCATGAAGCCCCAGGCGTAGAGCATGGGGGCGCGGAAGGAGACGGAGCCTCGCCAGGTGGTGGCGGTCCAGTTGAAGACCTTGATGGCGGAGGGGACGGCGATGAGGAAGGAGAGGAAGGAGAAGATGAGGCCGGCGTAGGCGGACTGGCTGGAGGTGAACATGTGGTGGCCCCAGACGAGGAAGCCGACCAGGGCGATGGCGAGGGAGGCCATGGCGACGGCGGAGTAGCCGAAGATGCGCTTGCGGCTGAAGGCGGCGACGAGCTCGCTGATGACGCCGAAGCCGGGGAGGATCATGATGTAGACGGCGGGGTGGGAGTAGAACCAGAAGAGGTGCTGGAAGAGGACGGGGTCGCCGCCGATGTCGGGGTTGAAGATGCCGAGGTTGAAGAGGCGTTCGATGGCGACCAGCGCGAGGGCGATGGCGAGGACGGGGGTGGCCAGGAGCTGGACGATGCTGGTGGCGTAGAGGGACCAGACGAAGAGGGGGAGGCGGAACCAGGTCATGCCGGGGGCGCGCATGGAGTGGACGGTGACGATGAAGTTGAGGCCGGTGAGGATGGAGCTGAAGCCGGCGATGAAGGCGCCGACGACGGTGAGGACGACCTGCTGGCGGGCGAAGACGGTGCTGTAGGGGGTGTAGAAGGTCCACCCGGTGTCCACGCCGCCGCCGATGAGGGCGGTCAGGGCGAGGACGCCGCCGATGAGCAGGAGGTACCAGCTGAAGAGGTTGAGCTTGGGGAAGGCGAGGTCGCGGGCGCCGATCATGAGGGGGATGAGGAAGTTGCCGAGGGTGGCGGGGATGGAGGGGACGAGGAAGAAGAAGATCATGATGACGCCGTGGAGGGTGAAGAACTTGTTGTAGGTCTCGGGCTCGACGAGGTCGGGGGCGGGAGTGGCGAGCTCGATGCGGATGAGCATGGCGTAGACGCCGCCGAGGACGAAGAAGAAGGAGATGAGGGCGAGGTAGAGGATGGCGATGCGCTTGTGGTCCACGGTGAGGAGCCAGGAGCGGACGGAGGTCTGGACGTTGAGGTAGTCCTCGCGGCGGCGGGGCGGGGCGGGGGTCTCGGGGGCGGCTCCCGCCCCGTCCCCGCCGCGGTCGGCGGGGCCGGTGAGGCCGGTGGTGGTCATCGGGCTCCTCCTTCTCGCTGGCCGGTGGGGGCGGGTGGACGAAGCGGGGGGAGGCCGCCGGGGTCGGGGCCGGCTTCCCCGGCGGGGGCGGGGGCGGGGGTGGCGGCGGCTCCTGGTAGCCCCCCACGGTCCGCGGATCAGCCCCCTCCGTCCCAGAGGAGGATGTAGAGCGCGAACAGGGCAGCCAGCAGCATTCCGACGACGACCGCCGCCAGCACGCC
>JBIQJK010000057.1:0-22578 GCA_044507535.1 Planctomycetaceae bacterium
AGGGGAGGGGGTGGGCGGCGGGGGCGGGGGGGCGGCGGGCAGGAGCGGTTCAAGGAGGTGGCCGCCGCGCTCCTGGCCGACCCTTACGGCTGGATCGAGACCAACGCCGAGCGGCTGGGGACGATGCCGCTCTCGGACGACCTGGCGACGGTGACGCTCGACGGCGAGCCGGTCTTCCCGCCTGTGGGGATCACGCTGCGGACCGACGGGGTGAAGTGGTACATCGCGCTGCCGACGAACCTGCCGGGGCTGGCCCAGGGGATGCCCCGGACGGACGCGGAGTGGAAGATCATCGGGTCGCTGGTGAAGGTCTTCCGCCTGGCGGTGAAGGAGCTGACCGAGGACGTCGAGCGCGGCAGCATCACCGGGATCAACCAGCTGGCGGACCGGGCCGGTGAGAAGGTGATCTGGCCGGCGCTGATGACGTGGGTGGCGTACAACAACGAGCTCGACGTGCGGCGTCGGCGCGATCGGCTGACGAGGCAGTTCGACCAGCGGCACCGGGCGTGGACCGAGGCCGCGGCGGCGTCGGGGTGGGAGGCGCCGCGCCTGCTCGCCGGGCCGGTGAGGGCCCTCGCGCCGGAGGAGATCGAACGGCTGAGCCGCAAGGACAAGCGGCCGAACTTCGAGCGGATGACGGATGAAGAGTTCGCCGCGTTCGTGGAGCGGCTGCTGAAGGAGGGGGGGCTGGAGGTGTCGCTCAGCCGCGAGGCGAGCCCGCGAGAGATTGGGGCCGCGGTCTCGAAGTGGGAGGCCCGGCGGGGGACGGGGTCGTAGCTCGCGGCACGGGCTTGCGGCCCGTGTCTTCTCGGATGACGCCGCGGTGCGTTGAGCGAGTGGGGGAGGAAGCAGAGAAGAAGAGGGCACGAGCTTCAAGCCCGTGCCACGGTCAGCGGCCGAGGCGGAGCAGCACCGCGTCCATGATCGCGTAGCTCGCTGCCTCGTTGCCGAATGGCTCGATCCGGACGGCGAGGCAGGTGCCGGTCTTGGTGACGCGGGACTCGACGACGGCGCGGTCGTAGTGTCCGCCCCGGGGGGGGCGGGCGACGACCACGGCCTCGTCGCCGGTGATCTCGGAGCGGTCGATCGCGTAGCCCCGGGCGCGGAGGGCCTGCTCGGCCGCGGCGACGGTGGTCAGGACCGAGACGGCCGGCTCCAGGTGGGTGCTGAGGGTGCGGAAGCCGTACCGGGCGGTCAGGCCCGAGCGGGTCTGGGTGCGGTTGGTCGGGGCGCATCCGCCGAGAACGAGGGCCGCGCCGAGGCAGACGAGCACGGAGACGGCGGCCGCCCGGGCGATCGCGGCGGGGGGGGCGGCGGGTGTGGGCGTCTGGATGGGCATGCGGTTCCTTCGAGGTGGCGGATGGAGACGTGATCGTCACGCCGAGCGACCAAGGGCCACTCTTTCGTGGGGGAAGCCTAGACGGTGTTGGTGGTGCCCGAAAGAGGGGGGTGGTGTGGGGGAGCGGGGCGGGGTCGTGCGCCCGCCAAACTTGATCGGCATGTCCGGCGCTGCTTTACTTCCGCCCCAGCCGGGTGGCGGCTTGGGGATTGGTATACGTTTGGGTTGCACCGGTCGGATCGAGGCGGCGACGCACGCCACCGGCCTCAGGCTGCCAGCAAAGGGATACTCATGTCGATCCGCATCAAGGCCAGGAGCGGCGAGACGGTGGAGCAGATGCTCCGCCGGTTCAAGAAGCTCTGCGAGAAAGAGGGCCTGACCAAGGACATCAAGCGCAAAGAGTTCTACGAGAAGCCCTCGGAGCGGAACCGCCGCGCGGCTCGCAAGAGCATGGCCCGCCGGGCCCGCGAGGCGATGATCGCCGCGGGGGAGCTTCCCGGTCCGAAGCGGGGTGGGCGCCGCGGCGGGGGTGGGCCGAGGTAATGCGGCGGGCGCGCGGCGGACGGTCCGTGAATCAATGGACCCCGCCGCCCCGTGGGTGGACCGCTGCATGATGGATCACGCGTCACAACCGGAAACCGGGCCGGCCCTGTCCTTTGCGGGAGGGCTTGTGGCGCTGCGTCCGTCGCGAGGGGGAGCCGGCGGGGCGAGTCGGGAGGGGGGGCGGGAGGGGGGCGGCACGCTCATCAACGCACAGCACAACAACGATCACAACCACCGCTCCCATCCCGGGGCCGACGCGGGCCGGGGCCGGCGGGGATGACCCGACCGATCGCGCCGCGTGCACGAGGAGACCTCCAGTGCTTTCTCTGATCCGATCCCAAGGAGTAACCGGCCTTGCCTGGCTCGCGGCGGCGCTGACCGCCATCGCGGCGCTCGCCGTGCCCGCCGCGGGGGCGACGCCGCCGTCCGTGCAGGTCCCGGTCCCCGCCGCGGCAGAGGCCGCCCGACCGCACGCCCCCGGCGGCGAGGCCAACCTGGTCCTGCCCGACCTGGGCACGGTCAAGTTCATGGGGATCGACGGCCACACGCTGCTGATGCTCGGGCTGGTGGTCTCGGGCGCGGGCCTGATCTTCGGCCTGGCGATCTTCCTGCAGCTGAAGAAGATGCCGGTGCACCGGGCGATGCTCGAGGTCTCCGAACTGATCTACGCGACCTGCAAGGCCTACCTGCTCCAGCAGGGCAAGTTCCTGATGATCCTGTGGCTGTTCATCGGGGCGATCGTGCTGATCTATTTCGGATTCCTCGCCTCCACGCTCAACGAGGCGGGCGAGGTGGTGCACGGCTTCCCGCCGGTGAAGGTCGCGGTCATCCTGTTCTTCAGCCTCGTGGGCATGGCCGGCTCGTACGGCGTGGCGTGGTTCGGGATCCGCGTCAACACCTTCGCCAACAGCCGCACGGCCTTCGCCAGCCTGAAGGGCAAGCCCTACCCCTGCTACGCCATCCCGCTCAAGGCCGGCATGTCGATCGGCATGGCGCTGATCAGCGTCGAGCTGCTGCTGATGCTGATCATCCTGCTCTTCGTCCCGCGCGACTACGCCGGGCCGTGCTTCATCGGCTTCGCCATCGGCGAGTCGCTGGGCGCCGCGGCGCTCCGCATCGCCGGCGGCATATTCACCAAGATCGCCGACATCGGCTCGGACCTGATGAAGATCGTCTTCAAGATCAAGGAGGACGACGCCCGCAACCCCGGCGTGATCGCCGACTGCGTGGGCGACAACGCCGGCGACTCGGTCGGCCCGTCGGCCGACGGCTTCGAGACCTACGGCGTCACCGGCGTGGCGCTGATCACCTTCATCATGCTCGCCGTCACCGCCCTGGTGCCGAACTACGAGGCGGTGCAGGTGCAGCTGCTGGTGTGGATCTTCATGATGCGCATCGTCATGGTGGTCGCCAGCGGCCTGTCGTACTTCATCAACGAGGCCCTCGCCAAGGGCCGCTACGGCAACGCCGCCACGATGAACTTCGAGCACCCGCTGACCAGCCTGGTGCTCATCACCTCCGCGGTATCGGTGGTGCTGACCTACGCGGCCAGCTTCCTGCTCATCAGGGACCTGGGCGACGGCACCCTGTGGTGGAAGCTCTCGACGATCATCACCTGCGGCACCCTCGCCGGGGCGATCATCCCCGAGCTGGTGAAGGTCTTCACCTCGACCACCTCCCGCCACGTCCGCGAGGTCGTGACCAGCTCGGAGCAGGGCGGGGCGTCGCTGAACATCCTCTCGGGCCTGATCGCCGGCAACTTCTCCGCCTACTGGCTCGGCCTGGCGATCGTCGGCCTGATGGGCGTGGCGTACTACATGAGCGAGCTGGGCGGCAGCCTCGACGCGCTCATGATGGCCCCGGCGGTCTTCGCCTTCGGCCTGGTCGCCTTCGGCTTCCTCGGCATGGGCCCGGTGACCATCGCGGTTGACTCCTACGGCCCGGTGACGGACAACGCCCAGTCCGTCTACGAGCTCTCGACCATCGAGCAGATCCCCGGCATCGCCGCCGAGATCAAGAAGGACTACGGCTTCGAGCCCGAGTTCGAGAAGGGCAAGGAGTTCCTCGAGGAGAACGACGGCGCCGGCAACACCTTCAAGGCGACCGCCAAGCCGGTGCTCATCGGAACCGCCGTCGTGGGCGCCACGACCATGATCTTCGCGATCATCGTGGCCCTGACCCACGGGCTCGAGCCGCGGTACTTCGAGTACCTCTCGCTGATGCACCCGCCGTTCCTGCTGGGCCTGATCACCGGCGGCGCGGTGATCTACTGGTTCACCGGCGCCTCCACGCAGGCCGTCAGCACCGGCGCCTACCGCGCCGTGGAGTTCATCAAGGCCAACATCCGCCTCGAGGGCTCCACCAAGGCCAGCGTCGAGGATTCCAAGAAGGTCGTGCAGATCTGCACCGTCTACGCCCAGAAGGGCATGTTCAACATCTTCCTAGGCGTCTTCTTCGCCACTCTCGCCTTCGCCTTCTACGAGCCGTTCTTCTTCATCGGCTACCTCGTCTCCATCGCCTTCTTCGGCCTCTACCAGGCCATCTTCATGGCCAACGCCGGTGGCGCGTGGGACAACGCCAAGAAGATCGTCGAGACCGAGCTCAAGGCCAAGGGCACCGAGCTCCACGCCGCCACCGTCGTCGGCGACACCGTCGGCGACCCGTTCAAGGACACCTCCTCGGTGGCCATGAACCCGGTCATCAAGTTCACCACCCTCTTCGGCCTCCTGGCCGTCGAGCTCGCCGTGAGCATGAAGGGCCCCGACTACGCCCACACCGGCCTGACCATGGCCCTGACCGTCGCCTTCCTGATCGTCTCCCTCTTCTTCGTCTGGCGATCCTTCTACGGCATGCAGATCGGCGGCGGCACCACCCACCTGGCCAAGTCCACCGAGATGAGCGACGCCATCCCGGCCACCCGGTTCTGACGCTCATTTCATCCCGCACCCCCGCGGCCGGCGCCGAGCCCCCTCGGCGCCGGCCGCTTTGCATTGCGCCCGCGGGTATCCGGGGGCGTGCCGGACAGGTACCATTGGACCCCTCGGGGCTGTACGCCCTTCTTTCGACCGCTCACCGGAGGCACCGACCATGCAGATCCCCGGCACCCTTGCCGCCCTGGACCAGGTCCACCCCGTCTTTTTCCTCGCCCCCGCCGGCGGGATCGCGGCCCTGGCCACCGCCTACCTCTTCGCCCGCTCCGTCATGGCAAAGCCCGAGGGCGAGCCCGAGATGGTCTCCATCGCCCAGGCCGTCCGTGAGGGGGCCATGGCCTACCTCGCCAGGCAGTACAAGGTCGTCGCCCTCGTTTTCGCGGCGTTGATCCTCGTCCTGTTCGTCCTCGCCGGGCTCGGCCTCCAGCCCCGCCTGTCGATTGTCGGCGTGCCGATCGCCGGCTTCTTCTCCGGCCTCTGCGGCTGGTTCGGCATGCGGATGGCCACCAACGCCTCCGCCCGCACCGCCTTCGCCGCGAAGCAGTCCCTCAACGACGGCCTGACCGTCGCCTTCCGCTCCGGCGCGGTCATGGGCATGGTTGTCGTCGGCTTCGCCCTGATCGACGTCTCGGCGTGGTTCCTGATCCTCAACCTGCTGGACATCCCCGGCCTCAGCGATATCGGCGCCATCACGACGGTGATGCTCTCCTTCGCGATGGGCGCCTCCACCCAGGCCCTCTTCGCCCGCGTCGGCGGGGGCATCTACACCAAGGCCGCGGACGTCGGCGCCGACCTGGTCGGCAAGGTCGAGGCGGGCATCCCCGAGGACGACCCCCGCAACCCCGCCACCATCGCCGACAACGTCGGCGACAACGTCGGCGACGTCGCGGGCATGGGCGCCGACCTCTACGAGTCCTACTACGGCTCGATCCTGGCGACCCTCGCCCTGGGGGCCGCGGCGGCCTTCAGCCTCGCCCTCCCGGCGGCCCAGGAGACCCGCCTCGCCTTCCTCCTGGCCGTCGCCCCCCTGGCGCTGGCGGGCCTGGGGATCTTCTGCTCCATCGCCGGCGTCTTCGTGGTGCGGGCCAAGGAGGGGGCCAACTTCGCGCAGCTGCTCAACTCCCTGCACATGGGCGTCTGGGCCGCCTCGGCGCTGATCGCCGCGGGCTCCCTGGGCCTGCTCTACGCCCTCTTCGGGACCAGCATCCTCGGGCCGGAGGTTCGCTCGCCGGTGTCGTGGCTGGGGCTGTGGGGGGCGATCCTCGCCGGCCTCGCGGCGGGGCTCGTGATCGCCAAGGCGACCGAGTACTACACCTCCTACGAGCACCCGCCGACCAAGCGCATCGCCCTGCAGGCCCACACCGGCCCCGCGACCGTCATCATCGGGGGCATCGCCGAGGGGATGAAGAGCACGTGGGCCGCGCTGCTGACCATCGTCGTGGCCATCCTCGCGGCGTTCATCTTCGCCGGGGGCAACGACAACTTCCTCATGGGCCTCTACGGCGTCTCGCTCGCCGCGGTGGGCATGCTCTCGACCCTGGGCATCACCCTCGCCACCGACGCCTACGGCCCCATCGCCGACAACGCCGGCGGCAACGCCGAGATGTCCGGGCAGCCCCCGCACGTCCGCCAGCGGACCGACATGCTCGACTCGCTGGGCAACACCACCGCGGCGACCGGCAAGGGGTTCGCCATCGGCTCGGCCGCGCTGACCGCGCTGGCCCTCTTCGCCGCGTACATCCAGGTCGTCCAGACGCAGCTCAATACGCAGTCGATCAACTTCATCGAGCGCGGCGCGTTCACCGCCCCCGAGGGCGCGGAGAACTACGCCGTCTACCAGGGGCACCGCACCTTCGCGCTGGTCTTCGAGACCGACGAGGGACGCGTCGTCGAGGGGGGCATGCTCATCGACCCCGATCGCCTCGTCGAGGTCGGCTCCGAGACGTCCGACGGCGCGGCGGTGGACTGGAGCGAGATCCCCCGCGGCCGGGCCTTCCCCATCGTCCGCGCCAGCAGCGAGCCCATGGTGGACGCCCGCCGCGTCATCAGCCGCATCACCGCCGGGCACGGCGACCACAGCCACACCTTCGAGTTCGAGCTCGTCTCCGCGAAGACCGGGACCATCGGCGACGTGCTGGACTTCTACGACGTCTCGCTGACCAACCCCCGCGTCTTGGGCGGGCTGTTCCTGGGCGTGCTGCTGACGTTCCTCTTCTGCGCCCTGACGATGTCCGCCGTCGGCCGCGCGGCCTACGCGATGATGCGGGAGTGCCGCCGCCAGTTCGGCAAGATGCGCGAGGCCTTCCGCAAGCAGGGGATGACCCCCGAGCAGGTCGCCGACCCCGAGCAGTGGCCCAAGCGCATCGAGCACGAGGGCGTGCAGTACCCCGACTACGCCACGTGCGTGGTCATCTCCACCGCCGGCGCCCAGCGCGAGATGGTCATCCCCGCGCTGCTGGCCATCATCGTCCCCATCGCCGTCGGCCTGGTCCTCTCCGTCCCCGGCGTCGTCGGCCTGCTCGCCGGCGGCCTGACCTCCGGGTTCGCCGTGGCCGTCTTCATGGCCAACGCCGGCGGCGCGTGGGACAACGCCAAGAAGCTGCTGGAGTCCTACGGGCGCATCTCCGCCGAGGCGTTCCTGAACGATCCGGCCACCCGCGACAAGGTCCCCGCCGAGCTGCACGGCCCCCTCACCGCCCGCGCGGAGGAGCTGGTCGCCACGGGCAAGGGCTCGACCCTGGTTTACGGCAAGGGCTCCGACGACCACAAGGCCACCGTCGTCGGCGACACCGTCGGCGACCCCTTCAAGGACACCTCCGGACCGTCGCTGAACATCCTCATCAAGCTCATCTCCATCGTCGCGGTCGTCTTCGCCGGCCTGACGGTCAAGTACGGCCCGGTTCTCGCCGACATGCTCGGTCTGCACTGAAGGCCGGCCGAACGGCACACCCCCCGGCGGCACGGGCCAGCGGCCCGTGCCGCCGTTGCTTTCCCGGGAACCTCCCGCGCCGGGAGGCGAACCCTCAAGGACGCCGTGAACCGCACGCTCGCCACGCTCCTGCTCACCCTCTGCCTCGCCGGCCTCGCCCTGGCCGCGCCGGGGCTGCTCCCCCAGCCGGGCGATCGCGGCCCGTTCCGCACCACCGCCGCTCAGGACGGCGACGCCCTGGGGGTCGGCCGCATCGTCCCGGACCTGTCGCTCCGGCCGATCGAGGGCGATGAGCAGCGACTCTCCGCCCTGCTCAAGGACCGCGCGGCCGTCGTGCTGTGCATGACCTCGGTGACCTGCCCTCTCTCGATCAAGTACGGCCCGCGGCTGGCGACGATGGCCGCGGAGTACGCCCCCCGCGGCGTCCTCTTCGTCATGGTCAACGTCGCCGACACCGACACCCCGCGCGACATGCAGCGCCAGGCCCGGACGCTGCGCTGGACCGGGCCGTACATCCCCGATCGCGACCGGGCCCTCCGCGCTGCGCTCGTCCCGCGCACCACCACCGAGGTCCTCGTCATCGACCGCGGCCGCACGCTCCGCTACCGCGGCGCGGTGGACGACCAGCACGGCGTCGGCACCTCCCTGCCGCGACCGCGCCACGAGTTCCTCAAGGACGCCCTCGAGTCGCTCCTGGCCGGCCGCGACCCGGCGATCGGCGCGACCTGGCCCCCCGGCTGCGTCGTCGCGCCCGCGGCGGACGCCCCCGCGGCCCCCGCCGAGGTCACCTACCACAACCGCATCTCGCGCATCGTCCAGGCCCGCTGCCTCGACTGCCACAGCATCGGCCGGGCCGCGCCCTTCGACCTGAGCAGCTACGAGGCGGTCGCGGGGCGGGCGCCGATGATCGAGGCCGTCGTCCGAGAGGGGATCATGCCCCCGTGGCACGCCGCGCCACCCGAGCCGGGGTCACCGAGCCCGTGGCTCGGCGACGGCGCACTCACCCCTTCCGAGCGTGCCGATCTGCTCGTGTGGCTCCGCGCGGGCCTACCCGTGGGCGACCCCGCGGACGCCCCCGCGCCGCGCGAGATCCTCCCCGGCTGGGCGCTGGGCACGCCCGACCAGATCCTCATGCCCCCCGTGCTCGCCGTCCCCGCTGATGGGTCGATGGTCTACGCCTCGCAGCGCATCGACACCGGCCTGTGCGAGGACGCGTGGGTCCGGGCGATCGAGCTGCTGCCGCGGAAGCGCGACACGGTGCACCACGCGCTGGTGTACGTCGTTCCGCCGGAGACCGGCGACGTGACGCTCCTGGCGGTCTACGGGCCGGGGTATTCGACGATCGAGTTCCCCCCGGACGCCGCGGCGAAGATCCCCGCGGGCTCCTCGCTCCTGGTGCACCTCTACGCCCAGCCGATGGGGAGGCGCCACGGCGCGGGCATCCGCGTCGGGCTGCACTTCTCGGACGGGTCCCCCGCGCGGGAGGTCCGCACCGCCGCGGCCGTGGCGGAGGACCTGCGTGTTCCCCCGCGCGTGGCCCGGCACGCGGTGACCGCGGCCGTCGAGCTTCATGAGGAGACGACGATCCTGGCGTTCCTGCCCTGTCTGCGGGCCCGCGCACGGGCGGTGAGCTACGAGGCCCTTCTCCCCGGCGGGGAGGAGGTGGTGCTGCTGGACGTGCCGCGGTACGACTTCAAGTGGCGCCCGCGCTACGAGCTCGCCGAGCCCATCACGCTCCCCCGCGGCACGACGATCCGCTGCCGCGCCGTCTTCGACAACAGCCCGGCGAACCCCAACAACCCCAATCCCGACGCCGAGGCCCGCGCCGGCTGGGCCCCCGAGGACGAGATGCTCCTGGGGGCGTTCGAGTACCTCGCTCGCCCCGAGTGACCTGTGTCGGTCTTCCACGCAAATGAGAGCCCCGATCGCCAGCGCGGGGTGGAGAGTTCCTGTGCGCTTGTTTGATCGAAGAAGGCAGGTCGCGGGGGACGCGGGGAGGGCGGGGGAGCGAGGAGAGGGAAGAAAAGGTCAGGACGGCCCGATGCCGTCTTGCCCCCTTGCGCGACTTCCCGCGTCCATCCCTCTGAACCCGCCTTTCCTCTTCGGCCTTCTCCGCGCTGCCCCGCCCTCCCCACGTCCCGCGCGATCTGCCCTTCCCTTCTTCGGGTTCAAAAAAGAAAACGACCCTCAAACTGTCGCTTGAGGGCCGTAGGAGCTTTGTCCTATCGGGCTGCGAAGTGCGCAGCTCCGTCGAGCTGGTCACGAAGAACGCAGCCCCTTGGTACAGTCACTTTGCGTCACTGGATCACCTCCTTCTTGAAGAGCGGTCTTCCCAGCCGCCGCGGGTTCTGTACTTCCCGCCGCCGGGCTCTTCACCCGCGAGCCGTCGCTCGCGGCTCAACGCCCGGTGTGCCCGACCCGTTTGCACGAGGCCGGCTCCCGGTCGTCCCGCCCTTCGCCGTGGGCCCGCGAGGCCTTTTACGCGGGTTGCCAGGTTCCGAACGAGATGTCAAAGTATCGCACCTGTTCCAGCGGAATGCAAGCCGCTTTTTACCCAATTTACGCCCCGGCGCTGCGCACAGCGCTCGGCGCGCCCGGCCGCGGTGGCGTTGGCCGGCTACTCCTCCAACTCGTCGAACTCCCCCTTCTCGCTCTCCTGATCCAGGTACGCCTGGAACTCGGCCATCTTGTACGAGATGAAGCAGAAGGCGTGGTGGATCGTCAGCCACTCCAGGTCGCTCTTGTCCTCGCCGAGGTCCTTCCGCATCCGGTTCAGCTCGGCGAGCATCGTCTCGGCCTTCATCTTGCGCATGGCAGGCTCCGTACGTGGCGTGGGCTTCCGGCCCGTGCCTCCCCATCTTCCCCTCCTCGTTGTCTTGTTCTCAGTTGTCTTGTTCTCGCCCCCGGGCGCCGAGGCGCCCAACTCTACCCTCGTCCCCTCTGCCCTCCCCGCATCCCAGCCCACGCCCACACCACACCCAGCACCCCCGTCATCACCAGCACGATGCTCGCCCCCGGCGGCATGTCGATCTCGAAGCTCAGCACCAGCCCCCCCAGCAGCCCGCCGACCCCGAGCACGCACGACCACGCCATCACGCCCGCCAGCCGGTCCGACAGCCGCAGCGCCGCCGCTCCCGGCAGCACCAGCAGCGCCGTCGCCAGGATCACCCCGGCGAGCTTCATCGCGGTCACCACCGCGACCGCCAGCAGCACCATCAGCACCGTCTTCATCCGCGCCCCGCGGACCCCGAACGCCGGCGAGGCCGCCTCGTCGAAGGCCCAGAAGATCAGCGGCCGCCGCAGCCACCATACCGTCCCGATCACCGCCGCGGCGATCGCCCCCGCCACCTGCGCATCCTCCTTCCCGACCGCCAGGATCGAGCCGAAGAGCACCGGCTCCCACCCGCGGAAGACCGGCGCCTCCGCCGCCTCGCGCGGCACGGCCTTGGCGATCTCCACCAGCACGATCCCCAGCGCCATCGAGGCCACGAGCGAGACGCCGATCGCCGTGTCGAGCTGCACCGTCCGCCGGTCGGCCGCCGCGGCCATCGCCGTCGCCGCCGCGATGCAGAACGCCACCACCATCGCGAACTCCGCCCCCGCGCCGCTGAGGCCCCACGACGCGGGCGTCAGCGCCGCCAGCAGCGCGGCCACGCCGATCCCGCCGAAGGCCGAGTGGCTGACTCCCTGCCCGACGAACGCCAGGCGCTTGACCACCACCAGCGGGCTCAGCACGCCGCACATCAGCACGATCGCCAGGCCGGCCAGCACCGGCGGCCAATACAGCCCGCTGCCGAAGAGGTAATCAAACGTCCGCACGGGCCTCCCCCTGGACCGGCTGGCCCGCCGCATCCGCATCGGCGCAGCACCCGTGGTGCTCGCACTGCCCCGCCGCGTGCGCGTGCAGGTGCACCTCCCCCAGCACCCCCGCGACGTCGTGGCTGAACAGCTCCGCCAGCACCTGCGGCGTCAGCCCCTGCGGCGAGGTGTGGCTGTGCAGCCGCCGCGCCAGGCACGCCACCCGGTCGCACCCGGCGACGATCGCCCGCAGGTCGTGGCTGACGATCAGGATCGTGACCCCCAGCTCCCGGTGCACCGCCGCCAGCAGGTCCGCGAAGTGCCGCTGCCCGGCGACGTCGATCCCGACCGTCGGCTCGTCCAGCGCGAGGATCCGCGGCCCCGCCGCCAGCGCCCGCGCGATCATCGCCCGCTGGAGCTGCCCGCCGGAGAGTTTCCCCACAGGCCGATCCGCGTACGGCTCCGCGCCGACGAGCCCGATCAGGTCGTCCACCCGGCGCCGAACATCCCGGGGGACGCGCCGCCACGGCGCCAGCCGCCACGCCGCCCCCAGCATCACCATCTGCCGCACGCTCACCGGCAGCCCCAGCTCCGCCTCCGCCCGCTGCGGCACGTACCCGATCAGCCCCGCCGCCCGCGCCTCCCGCGGCGACATCCCGAAGATGCGGATCCTTCCCCCGCCTCCGGCGCTGCCCTCTCCCTCTCCCAGGGGCAGCAGGCCCAGCGTCAGCTTCAGCAGCGTGCTTTTGCCCCCCCCATTGGGGCCCAGGATCCCCAGCCGCTCCCCCGGCTCGACGCGCAGCGACACGTTCTCGAGCGCGGGCTTCTCCGCCCCCGGGTAGGTGAACGTCACGCGCTCGTACGACACCGCGGCCTCGCCCGCTCCCGCCGGCGCGGCCGCGCCGTTGGTTGCTTGCGGCGTCGTGGCTCCCACCGGCACGTGCGTCATGGGCTCGCGTCTTTCCTGCCTTTGTGGTCTGCCGTCGCCATGGTCCTCAGTCCGACAGCGCCCCCACGATTGCCCCGAGATTCTTCCGCATCATCCCCTCCCAGTCGCCGTCCCCCAGCGGGTCGAGCACGGCGATGTTCGCCCCCGTCGCCTGCGCGATCCGCCGCCCCGCCTGCTGGCTGAGCTGCGGCTCGATGAACACCGTCGTCACGCCTTTCGCCTTGATCGCGTCTATGACGGACTGGATCGCGGCGGGCGTCGGCTCGCTGGCGGTCAGCCCCTTGATGGCGACGGTCTCCAGCCCGTACCGCCGCGACAGGTGCCCCCACGCGTCGTGCCCGACGACGATCGTCCGCCGGCTCACCGCGGCGAGCGCCTTTCGATAGTCCTCGTGGACCGCCCGGACCTTCGCTACGCCCGCGCCGCCGACGGTCTCGTCCCACCGCGACCGGTCCTCCGGGGTCGCCAGCACGCCGCGGGCGACCAGGTCCTCCCTCACCCCTGCCGCGATCGCGCCGACGAGCCGCTCGACCAGCACCGGGTCCAGCCAGAGGTGGGGGTCGAGGGAGCCGTGGTCGTGGTCATGATCGTGGTCGCAGTGGTCGCCGTGCTCGTGGTGATGGCCGTGGTCATGGTCAAGTTCATGATCGTGATCGTGATCGTGGTCGTGCCCCTCGCCCCCGGCCTGCATCCCGACCACCTCCGCGAAGCGGATCACCTGCCGACCCGGCCGCGGGTTGCTGGCGAGGAACTTTTCGACCTGCGGCTCCATCCCCATCCCCACCAGGACGACCAGGTCCGCCCGCGCCAGGGTTGCCAGCTTGCTCGGCGGGGGCTCGTACCCATGCTCGCTCGCGCCGGGGGGGATCAGCACCTCCACCGGCCCCAGCCGGCTCCGCCCGTCCGCCCCGACCAGGCACCCCTCCACCAGGCTCTTCAGTGGCGGGATGCTGACCACGGCCCGGTACGAGACCTCCCCGTCCTTACTTCCCCGCAGCGAGGTCCCTACCCGGGATCCCAGCGGTACGGCCGCCCCCGCCGCGGCCACGCAGACCACGATCGCCAGCACTCGCAGCACCCATGCGTTCATTTCGAGTCACCCCTGGCGAGCATCGGCCCGGCCGGGCCGCTTATTGAGAATGCATTCTCGATATCATACGCGGGAGCGGGCGGCGGAGTTCCCTTGCCCCCCCGAAGGGGCATATACTCGGCTCCGACCCCGGCACACCGGGGCGAGGATGGGGCGGTAGCTCAGTTGGTAGAGCGCATCGTTCGCAATGATGAGGTCGGGAGTTCGACTCTCCTCCGCTCCACTTGACCGAAGCAGGGCCGCGGCCCAACAAGCCCCCCTACCTTTTTTCTGGAGCGGTCGGCCGCCGGCGGTCCCGCCGGCGTGAGATGAGAGTCCCCTCACATCAGCGGGTTTTCCCTCGCTCCGTGCATGGGGTCGGCCAAGTTCCTGCGCGTAGGATCTGAATCTTCTCAGTCGCAATCGCGCCGCGCGCCGAGCGTGCGGCCCCAGAGTTTCCCCCGGGGTAGCGATGGCAAGACGTGCGTGGTTCCCGATCATGGTGCTCATCATCGGGCTCGCCTCGTCGGCCGCGGCCTCCTACCTGCTCTCCCGTGCGGCCTTCGCCCGGGACCAGGAGCGATTCGAGAGCATCGCCGCCCGCACCGGCGACGCCATCCTCGACCGCATGGACACCTACACCGGGATGCTCGGCAGCGCCGCGGGCCTCTTCGCCGCCCACGAGTCGGTCACCCGCGAGCAGTTCCACGCCTTTGTGCAGCGGCTCGAGCTGCAGCGCCGTTATCCGGGCATCCAGGGGATCGGCTTCACCAGGCGGCTGCTCCCGCACGAGGTCGCTCCGTTCGTCGAGTCCCAGCGGGCCGATCCCGACGGGGTCGCCCCGCAGTTCAACGTCTGGCCCGACACCCCGCGCGACGAGTACCACACCATCGTCTTCCTCGAGCCGCTGGACGCGCGCAACCTCGCCGCCATCGGCTACGACATGTTCACCGACCCGGTCCGGCGCGAGGCGATGGAGCGGGCCCGCGACACCGGGCTCCCCGCGGCCTCCGGCCGCGTCACGCTCGTCCAGGAGATCGACCGCGACGTCCAGGCGGGCTTCCTCATCTACGTCCCCGTCTACCGCACGCCGCGGGTGCCGGAGACGGTGGAGGAGCGCCGCGAGGGCCTCGTCGGCTTCGTCTACAGCCCGTTCCGCACCAGCGACCTGCTGGAGGGGATCTTCGGCGCCGAGCCCCGCCCGCGCATCCACTTCCGTCTCTACGACGGCGAGCAGCCGGCGCCCGAGGCGATGATGTACGACTCCGCGAGGCCGCGGGTCGTCGGCGGCGGCCCCCCGGAGCCCGAGGGCCGCTTCGCGGCGACGATGCCGCTGCACATCGCCGGCCGGCGCTTCAGCGTGACCATCACGTCGCGCCCGGCCTTCGAGTTCGCCTCGGCCCGCTCGCTGGTCCCCCCGATCTTCGCGGCCGGCGCGGGCGTGACGCTGGTGCTCGCCGGCCTCGCCTGGTCGCAGGCCCGCGCCCGGGCCGCGGCGGAGCGCTTCGCCGCCGAGACGCGCAGCGAGCGAGAGCGGATCGAGGGCCTCAACCAGCGTCTCGCGGCCGCCAACGCCGAGCTGGCCCGCCAGCGCGAGAGCCTGGAGACCATGGTGGCGCAGCGCACCAAGGAGCTTGAGACCTCTCACGAGCGTCTGCGCACCACCGAGCGCCTCGCCGCCCTGGGCACGCTCTCGGCCGGTCTCGGGCACGACATGGGCAACCTGCTGCTGCCGGCGCGGATCCGGCTGGACTCCCTGGCCGCGATGGACCTGCCCCCCGACGCCGCGGAGGAGATCGCCGCGATCCGCAAGGTCCTGGAGTACCTCGGCCGCATGACCAACGGCCTGCGGATGCTCTCGGTGGACCCCGAGACCTCGGGCGCCGCGGGGGACGTGGTGGAGCTGGGCGCGTGGTGGCGGGAGGTCGGCCCCCTCTGCCGCGACGTGCTCCCCAGCCACGTCACGCTCGAGAGCCGCTTCCCGGACCAGCCGCTGCGCGTGGTCGCGAGCCGGCCGAGGCTGACGCAGGCGGTCTTCAACCTCATCCAGAACGCGGCGGATGTGATGCACGGGCGCGAGTCCGGCCGCGTGGAGGTCCGCGCCGAGGCGGGCAAGGACGGCCAGATCGTCCGCCTGAGCGTCTCCGACGACGGCCCGGGCATGACCCCCGAGGTGCAGCGGCGCGTCTTCGAGCCCTTCTTCACGACCAAGACGCGCCGGCTCTCGACGGGGCTGGGTCTGCCCCTGGTGCTCGGGCTCGTGCAGCGCGCCGGGGGGCGCGTGGATGTGGAGTCCGCGCCGGGCAAGGGGACGACGTTCACCCTCGTCCTGCACGCGGCCCGGAAGGCGGCCGAGCGCGACGACGACCGGCCCGTCGCCGTGGTCGCGATCGCCGATGCGCGGCTGGGGGCCTTCGCCTCCACCGTGCTGGAGTCCCTCGGCTTCGAGGTCAGCCTCAACGGGCACGCCCCGCCCCCGGAGGCGGCGCTGTGGTTCACCGAGCCGACCGACGGCCTGGCGCCCGCGGCCGAGGCGTTCCTCGCGGCGGGGACCCGCCGCCAGCTCGTCCTCCTGGGCGAGCCGCGGGAGGGGGTGCGGGCCGGCGAGGGCGTGGTGGTCCTCCCACGGCGGCCGGGCGCGGCGGCGATGCGGGAGGCGCTCGCCGCGGCGGCGCGGCGGATCCACGGCCTCGGCAACGGGGATGGAAACGAGAGCAGTAATGGCGAGGAGGCGGGCCGCACCCCGCAGCGGGCGTAGCGCCGCCGCGGTTCAGCCCAGCTCGACCGACCAGTACGCGTCGTCCAGGAAGGCCTTCCAGCTCGCGTACCGCTCCTGGCCGAGCCGGATGGTGATGAGCGGGTTGCGCTTGGGCCGCACCGGCCGGCGGATCAGCCGCATGTGCGCCTGCTCGGGCGTGCGGCCGCCCTTGCGGGCGTTGCACTTCACGCAGGCGCACACGAGGTTCTCCCACGTGTCCTCGCCCCCCTGCGTCCGGGGCACGACGTGGTCGATGCTCAGCTCGCTGGTGGGGAAGTGGACCCCGCAGTACTGGCACTGGTTGCGGTCGCGTGCGAACAGGTTCCGCCGGTTGAGCTTGACCATCTGCTCCGGCAGCCGGTCGTAGGCGAAGAGCCGGATCACCCGCGGCACGGCCAGGTGCAGCCGGACGGTCTTGACCCAGTCGAACTTGTGCGGCTCGAAGCGGCGCTGGAACTCCGAGAGGTCCGCCCAGGACTTGAAGTCGTAGTTGGCGTACTTCCCGTCGTCGACGTGGATGACCTCCGCCAGGTTCCGCGCCAGCAGGCAGAAGGCCCGCCGCGCCGAGATCACGCGGATCGCCACGTAGAGCTTGTTGAGGACGAGAACTTTGGCGTCCAGCGCGGAGGCGAGAGAGGCGCTGTGCCCCGCGACGGCGGGGGTCAGGCCTATGAGATCGTCAACAGATGCCGGATCGTCCATGGGAGCGGATCCGGGCCGCTTGCCAGGGGACATGGAACCTCCGGGCGCGGGGGTCTCCCGAGCCCAGAAAAGGTTAGCAGGGGGTTGGGCGGGGGGCAATGGGGGGTTGTTTAGTGGGCGTTAAGTTCTTGGGACGGGTTCGCACGATCAGGACCGCGCTTTCTGTTGCCCGGGGGCGGCCGTCGTGATGCCGGCGGGGCCGGCGCTTCCTCCGCAACCGAATCGCCGGTTCTTGCAAGCCACCCGCTCCGCCGCGGGGTCCGCCGGCGCGCGCCCGGCGGCGCACTCGCGACCGCCGCACCCGCGACGGTCCTCCGCGGACTGGTGCGTTCGGCGCACCTCCATACGTCGTTGATGCAGAATCATGGTAATCTATCCGCCCCATGATTGTGAAGATGAAAGATGAGCGGGCAGGCGGCAACCGGTTCGAGGTTGCGGGCGACAAGGCCGAACGGCAGATGGCGCACTATCTGGACCGCGAGTTTGGCTCCGCGCCCGGCGTGCTGGTCTTCAACGACCTGCGCCTGGAGCTGAAGGATCGCGACGCCGTGCAGATCGACCACCTGATCATGCACAAGCACGGGATGGTGATTGTTGAGAGCAAGAGCGTCACCACGAAGGTCAAGATCAACAACCATGGGGAGTGGATGCGTTGGAACGGCAGATGGGAGGGGATGCCGTCACCCATCGAGCAGGCGAGGCGGCAGGCGGAGGGGCTGCGGGGACTGTTGGACGAACATCGGGAGCGGCTCCGCGACAAGAAAATTCTTGGACTCGTCCGGGGCACGTTTAGGTGTTGTCCGATCGACCTCTTCGTGGCGATCTCGGATCACGGGATGTTTGACGAGGGTTCGTTCCGGCCGGCGGAGGCGAAGAAGGCCGAAGCGGTTGCCGGAGCCGTGCGGGAGATTGTGGAGCGGCACCGCGAGGCGGGATCTCTCATCGGGATGCTCACCAAGCCGGCGACGGACGATGGGCTCTACGTGCTCACAACGGGCGAGATGGAGCGGGTGCGCGAGTTCCTGCTGTCGCGCCACTCTCCGCGGCCGGGGAGCAGGGCTGGAATACGGGTAGCAAGGCCGGAGCCGCGCGCGGCCGCGGCGCCGCCGATCACCGGCACCTCGCAGGGCGACGCGCACCCCGCAGCATCGGCGGCGGGCACGGGCGGGATGGCCTGCCGCCACTGCGGCGGGCGGGAGGGGACGGCGCGGTGGGGCAAGTACGGGTATTACCTGAAATGCGGCGCGTGTGGGAAGAACACGCCGCTGGAGAAGACGTGCGCCGGATGCGGCCGCGAAGTCAGGATCAGAAAGGAGGGGCCGCGGTTCTGGCGGGAGTGCGCCGCGGCCGATGGGGGGGGCGGGGCGAGCGTGGTGGTGTGGGAGAACCGCGGCGAGGCTTAGAATCACGGCGGCCGAAGGCCGTCGGCGCTGTGGAGTTGCGGCGCTTGAACCGAGATGTGCTGTGTCGCGATGACGAGGTGGGCAACGACTGTGATGAATGCGAGCGATGAAGCGGCGATCTCTCGGCTAGCGCGACGGCGCAGGAGGCGACGTGTGGTCGTCACGCTGGGGGCGTTGCCGGTGCTCGCGGCCTTCCTGCTCGCGGCCCTGACGCCGCTGCTGTCCATGGTGACGCCGTTGTTGACGGAGGCTGCGGAGGATCGGCGTCGGCGTGAGCTGGTGAACCTCCCGTACCCTCCCTCTCCATTTGAAGAGGGGAAGTCGGTTGTTACGCGCGAGCTGGTGCCGCGAGCCGGAGGCTTCGTCCGGATCTCGACACCGCCCACTCGACTCCGGGTTGACGGGATCGAGGAGAACAGTCGGCTGGACTACGAGCTTGTCGCGGCCCGCGGGGGCGGCGGGACAGAGCCCGCGGGTGATGTGTGGGTCAAGCTGCTGGCGAGCGGGGAGGTCGAGCTGCCGACATGGGATCACGACGTGGCCCCGCTCATCCTGACGGTGGATGGGATCACGCACCGCGTCTATTCGTCGGAGTTTGAGGCAAAGCTCGCGGCGGTGTCGAGGGGGGCGAACAACGAGACCGCGATGCGGTTCACGATCTCGCCCGAGCTCCTGCTGGCGATGGTCTCCGCGAGCGAACTGAGTGGGCGGATCGCGGGGTACACGTTCACGTTCCCTGAGGAATCACGCAACGTGATGCAGGATTTCGCCAGCGCGTTGCGGCCGAACGCGGGCGAGTAGATTCGCCCCCCACACTTGTGTGAGGTTGTGCCGGTGTGGCGCAGTGCAACGGCCCGCCATGCTGCTGCATAGCAGGAGCATGCCACCCTCATTCCTGCGCCCGCCTCGTCCGTCAGTGCCGGAAGTGCCGCACCCCCGTCGTCAGGCACGTCACGCCGCGCTCCTCGCACAGCTTCAGCGTGTCCGCGTCCCGCTTCGAGCCGCCCGGGTGGACGATCGTCTTCACCCCGGCGTCGATCAGCACCCGCGGGCCGTCGTCGAACGGGAAGAACGCGTCCGACACGGCGACCGGGCCGGCGCCGGCCGCGCCCGGGCTGCCGGGCTTGATCGCCTCGCCCGCTTTCGCCACCGCGATGCGGCAGGAGTTGAGCCGGTCCACCTGCCCAGCGCCGACGCCGAAGAGCCGCACGCACCCCGGCTCGATCCCGCCGACCACCACCGCGTTGCTCAGCGCCGACTTGCAGATCACCTCCAGGAACGCCGCGGCCCGGAGCTGGTCCGCCGTCGGCGCCGGCCCCGCGGCGTGGGTCCACGCCCCGACGTCCGGCAGCAGCGTGTCCCGGTCCTGCACCAGCAGGCCCCCGGGGACGGAGCGGATTTCCCGCGCCGCCCGCGCACCCGCCCCGCCCCCGGCCGGGATCGGCCCGGTGGCGAGGATGCGCAGGTTGGCCCACCGGCCCCGCAGCGTCTCGACGGCCTCGTTGGTGAACCCCGGGGCGACGACGACCTCCAGGAACGTACCCTCGGCGCACAGCCGCCGGGCGGTGATGCCGTCGATCTCGGCGTTGACGGCGAGGATGCCGCCGTAGGCCGCGAGCGGGTCGCCGGCGATGGCGCGGTCCACCGCCTCGCGCGTCGTCTCGGCGATGGCGGCCCCGCACGGGGTCGAGTGCTTCACCACGCACGCCCCCGCCTGGTCCGGCGCGAGGTGGTACAGCGCGACGACCGTCTCCAGCGCCGAGGAGGCGTCGTTGATGTTGTTGTAGCTCAGCTCCTTGCCGTGGAGCTGCTTCGCGCCGACGACGGATGGGCCGGTGAAGGCGGTGTCGCGGTAGATCGCGGCCTTCTGGTGCGGGTTCTCCCCGTAGCGAAGGTCGGCGGACTTGGCGTACGCCAGGCGCAGGTGGTCCGGGAAGGCCTGCCCCGCCCTGGCCGCGAGGAACGAGGTGATCGCGGCGTCGTACGCGGCGGTGTGGGCGAAGGTCTCCAGCGCCAGCGCCTGCCGCAATGACATCGGCGTCGCGCCGCCGTGCTCGCGCATCGCCGCGAGCACCCGGTCGTACTGCTCCGGCGAGGTGGCCACCGCGACGTAGGCGTGGTTCTTCGCCGCGGCCCGCAGCATCGCCGGCCCGCCGATGTCGATGTTCTCGATCGCCTCCTCCATCGCCACGCCGGGCCTGGCGACCGTCCTCTCGAAGGGGTAGAGGTTGATCACCAGCAGGTCGATCGGCTCGATGCCGTGCTCGCGGCAGAAGGCCTGGTGCTCCGCGCTGTCGCGGATCGCCAGAAGGCCCCCGTGGACCTTCGGGTGCAGCGTCTTGACGCGCCCGTCCAGCCCCTCGGGGAAGCCGGTGAGCTCCTCCACTGGCGTGACGCTCAGCCCGGCGTCCCTCAGCGCCTTGGCGGTTCCCCCCGTGGAGATCAGCCTCACGCCCATCTCGGCCAGCGCGCTGGCGAAGGGGACCAGGCCGGACTTGTCGGAAACGGACAGCAGCGCGGATCGGATCGGAACGAGGTCGGGCATGATGGACAGGATAGGGACGGGTGGGCGAAAAAAGGGGCAGGGGAATCCGCCGGGTCGGCGACGACAACGGCCGGGCGCTTGCCCGGCCGCTGGAGAGATCCGGTGAGATGGAAGGGGCGGCACATGGCCCCGGCCGCGGCGGCCCGGGCCCGCCGGGTCAGTTCCGCGGGATGAACTTCGAGACGACGCCGTTGAGGCTCGCCGTGAAGAGGTTGCCGTCCACGAACCGGTCCGGCTCCATGAAGGCCACGCCGCGGAGACGCACGCGGTCGATCACCTCGCCGGTGACCGGGTCGAGCGTCGCGGCCGTCTCGGTCGGGCGGTCCCACGCGATGAGCCGGCCGTTGCGGATCGCCACGACCGTGCCGGCCACGTCGCGGGCCGACCACAGCTCGCGGCCGGTGGAGGCGTCGTACGCGGTCAGCCCCTGCTTTGGGGTATCGAGGTAGACCACGCCGTCGTGGTAGACCGGGATGGAGCGGATCGGCGTGTCGGTCCGCTTGCGCCACAGCAGGGCCCCGGACCGCGCATCAAACGCGTAGAGCGACTGGTCGAGGCTGGCGACGAAGAGCGTCGTGTTCGACGCCGCGAGCCGGCCGCCGGGGGAGGCGACCCCCGCGTTGATCTTGGTGCGGGCGATCCCCGAGCCCGTTGCCGGGTCGAGGAAGAGCACCTCGCCGGTCTGCGACACGATCGCGGCGTACTCGCCGACGAAAATCGGCGGCGCCTCGACGAACCCGCTCACCGCGTTGCCCCAGAGCCGGAAGCCGTGCTCCTTGAGGATCCCCATCACCTCCCCCGTCGCGGTGCCGTAGATCATCACGTCCCCGGCCATCAGCGGCGGCGTGGTGACCACCCGCTCCAGGCGGTGCTTGTTCACCAGCGTCCCGGTCTCGATGGCCAGGAAGAACGCCTCGGTCTCGGAGGAGCTGATCATCCGCGACTCGTCCCGCGTGATCCCGACGAACTTCGTCAGCGGGTAGGCGAGCTGGTCCGACCAGCGCAGCGCCCCGCTGCCGGCGTCGATCAGCGAGATCATGCTCGAGGAGTCCTGCACGCCGACGATGTCCCCCATGACGTTGAAGAACCGCACCTGCCCGCCGGGGGTCATCCGCGGGAAGCCCCGCCACTGGAGCCGGTACCCCAGCGCGGCGTACGCGTCGTCGTCCACCGGCACGGCCTCGGCGCGCCGCGCCGGGTCCAGCACGGTTCCGGTCGAGGAGCAGGAGATCGCGGCCATCGAGGAGACGACCATCGCCGCGGCGAGCAGCGCGGGGACAAGGCGGCGGCGGAGGGGGCGGGCGTCGTTGGGGGCGGTAAGCATGCGGTCGGGTCTCCGAGGCGCCCGCGGGCGCACTGGGGGGAGGGGCATTGGGGGGCGAGGGGGGCCGTCTGCCGGCGGTGCCGGCGCTCCCGCGGCCGGGGTGGCAGTATCGAAGGCGGCGGCGGATGGGTCAAGCCGGTGTGCCGGCGGGGGAACCTTTCGGGAAGGGCTATCGTGTCGGGTACGGGGGCTGGTGGCCTCCACCGGGTGGGGGCCCGGGGAGGGTTCGGGCGCGGGCGGCGACGGGTTCCGCGTGTGGCCCGCGGGAAGAAGAGGGCCGGATTGGGAG
>JBIQJK010000058.1:0-22437 GCA_044507535.1 Planctomycetaceae bacterium
GACCTCTGTACCCCCCGCCACCCGCTCCCACAGCGTGACGCTCTCCCAACCGGCCATGGTCGGCGGAGTGACCCTCTTCACCGCCGCGGCCACCAGCCTCATCATCCGCCCCGCCCCCGCCGGCCACGGCATCGTCTTCCGGCGCACCGACCTCCCCGACCAGCCCCGCATCCCCGCGCTGGTCCGCCACGTCGTCCCCGAGTCGCGCCACACCGTCCTCTCCCCCGATCCGGCGGACCGCGCCGCCCCGGTCATCCACACCGTCGAGCACATCCTCTCCGCCCTCGCCGGCCTCGGGATCACCGACGCCCTCCTCGACCTCCAGGGCCAGGAGGTCCCCATCGGCGACGGCTCCGCGGCCCCGTTCGTGCAGGCCCTGCGCGACGCTGGCGTCTGCCGCGTCGCCTCGGACGCCCCCGAGCCCGAGCCCATCATCATCCGCGAGCCGATCACCGTGACCGACGATCGCGGCGAGGGGCGCATCGAGGCCCTCCCCCCGCTTCCGGGGGAGCACGCCCTCGACCTCTCCTACGACCTCGACTACGGCCCCACCTCTCCCCTCCCCGCCCAGCGGGCGACCCTCCGCCTCGACGCCGCGGGCGGCGCGGACACCTACGCCGCCCAGATCGCCCCCGCGCGGACCTTCTGCCTCGCCGAAGAGGCGCAGGCGATGCGCAAGATGGGCTTCTTCAAGCATTTAGAGCCGCGGGACATGCTCGTCATCGGCGAGGACGGCCAGCCGATCGACAACGCCCTGCACTTCCCCGATGAGCCCGCCCGCCACAAGCTCCTCGACCTGCTGGGTGACCTCGCCCTCACCGGCCGGCCGATCGTCGGCCGCATCGCCGCCTCCCGCTCCGGGCACGCCCTCAACCACGAGATGGCCCGGAAACTCCTGGCCCACGCCGGGGTTTGCGGGTAATCCATCGCGCCCCCGCTCCGCCGCGCCGTGCAGCAAAGGGTGACCGCGCCGATACTGTCTCCGTAAGCCAGGTGACCGGCGCCTGTTCCCGCCGCACGCCCTCCCGTGGCCCCGCGGAGCCGACCCCGATGGCCCCTCCCCGGACGACCGCACGCCCCCGGCGCGCCTTCACGCTCATCGAGCTGCTGGTCGTCGTCGCCGTCATCGCCCTGCTCATGGGGATCCTCATCCCCGCCATCAGCGGCGCGAGGGCGCAGGCTCGCCGGCTCAAGTGCCTGACCAACCTCCGCGGCTGGGGCGTCGCCTTCCAGCTCTACTACGCCGAGAACAGGGAACGCCTCCCCTACGTCCTCCCCTTCTACGACATCGGCGCCCCCGGAATCCCCCCCGACCCCCAGGACCCGCAGCTGCTGGAGGTCATGGACGCCTACATGGACACCCCCGCCCCCTTCTACGACCAGGCGGGGAACCTCATCGTCACCGAGCCCTACCTCTGCCCCGCCGACCGCGACGACGACGCCGGCCGCGCCACCGGGCTGAGCTACCAGTACTGGGCCGGCGGGCTCATGCTCCTGCGCGAGCTCGGCGGGGAGAGCATCGCCACCGTCCCGAAGACCGTCACGCGGTTCTACGAGCGCACCCCCACCTTCCCCCTCATGGCCGACAGCAAGCGCTGGCACCCCGGCGGCCCCATGCCGCGGAACCCCACCGCCGACGCCCGCCCCGCGGCGGAGAACGCGCTCTACTTCGGCGACTGGCGCGCCGACTGGCTCCTGCTCGACCCCATCGAGGAGATGCGGCCGTGACCACCCCGACGCAGCGCCCCCCGACCACCACCGGCGGGCTCGGCCTGCCGCCGCTGCTGGAGGAGCCCCCCGCGCCGGCCGCGCCGCCGAAGCGGCCCCCGCGCCCCCCCCTCCGCGACCGGCTGCGGGCCGCCCTCCAGCGCCGCCTCGCCCCCGAGAACCGCAAACGCACCATCCGCGCCGCGATCGCCGCCGGGGCGGCGCTGGCCATCCTCGCCGGCTCCACCGGTGCGTACCTCCTCTGGCCGCGGCGGGTCCCGGACTACCTGAACGACCCGATGGACCAGGTCCTCGACTTCACGCTGCTGACCGACGAGTTCAACCGGCTCCCGCTGGAGAAGCGGCTGGAGCTGGTGCGCGACCTGATCCAGCGGCTGAAGAACGCCTCCGCGGAGGACTCGGTGCTGATGGCCGCCTTCGCCGCGAGCATCCGCGACAAGGCCCGCAAGCAGCTCGAGGAGAACGGCCAGCGACTGGCGATCGACATGCTCGACAGCTACGCGGCCGGCTACAACCACATCCCGCCCCAGGACCGCGCCGCGTACCTGGACGAGAAGATCCTGGAGTTCACCCGCCTGATGGAGGACCTCAGCGGGGAGAAGAGCGGCCTCAGCGACGACCCCGACGAGCGGCTGGCGCAGATCAAGCGTCAGGCCAAGCGCGACCAGCAGCGCATGTCCGAGCGCAACTCCGACCCGATGGAGCCCGGGCGCGTCTTCGGCTTCATCGGCTTCCTCCGCGACGGCCCCGACCGCCTCGTCTCCCCCGTCCAGGAAGCCCGCATGACCCGCTTCACCCGCGACATGGTCCGCCACCTCCGGGGCCAGGACGTCTCGACGGGAAAACCGCGGGGACCGGGGTAGGGAGGGAGTGCTGAGTGCTGAGTATTGTGTGGTGTGTGATGTCCCGCCCCGCCTCACAAGCACCCGCCCGCAACGACGCTCTGGAGCCACTGGTTCAGGAAGTCGGAGATGTCGGCCGAGGTGACTTGGCCGTCGCCGTTGTAGTCGCCGTGATGCACGCCCGGGGCACCAAGCACGCCGGGGGGGAGGGCGACGGTCTGGATCCAGCCGGTGAGGAAGTGCGAGATGTCGTTGGAGTTGATGCGGCCGTCGGCGTCGGCGTCGGCGCGGCAGAAGGCGAAGACATACACGCGGCCGCGCCCTTGCAACTCCCCAGATGCGCCGACCGCCACCACGGCGCGCTGCGACGGGCGCTGCGCCTGCACACCGGCGAGAGCGCCCGCACCGAAACCCAGGTTCTCCACTGGATCAGGAGACAGCAGCACGCGCAGCGGTTCGCCGGTTGCACCGGAGAAGATGTGCACCGCTCCCGACGTCCGCGGTCTGTCGCCCGGGTCTTCGGCTCTGGCCCCCACGGCGATATCGGGGCGTCCGTCGCCGTCCACGTCGGGGATCTCGGCGACGCCGGAGCCGAACCGCCCGCCAGACTCCGGGGCCGGCGAGGTCAGGGTGTGCAGCACGGCCCCCGTCGCGCCGGAATATGCATAGGCGACACCTGAGCGCGTCGGCAGGCCCGGTTGCTGGTCCTCCCAGGCGGCGATGAGCACCTCGCCGCGGCCGTCGCCGTCCAGATCACCGATGCCCCGGACCGGCGAGCCGAACAGGACCGGCTCCGGGAGGGGCGAGTCCAGCCGGCGCAGCAGCGCACCGTTGGCCCCGGAGAACAGGTACGCCCGGCCGAAGCCTGTGAGGTTCGGCCCGGCGGGCTCGGCAGGGTCGCTCACCACGATCTCGGAGCCGCCGTCGCCGTCCACATCCGGGACCGAGGCGATGTTCACTCCGAAGAGGGCGCCGATATCGGGCGACTGGATCTCGTAGAGCCACTGCCCGGTATGCCCGGAGTACACGTGGACGCGGCGGCAGGCCGTCCCGGTGCCGATCGCGACGTCGCCGAAGCCGTCCCCGTCGATGTCGTCCAGCCCGGCGGCGTTAATCCCGAAGTTGCAGCCGAACCGGTCCACCGGCGGGGCCAGCGTGCGCAGGTGCTCGCCGGTGGCGCCGGAGAAGAGGAAGACCCTCCCGGTCGAGTTGGGCGCGCCCGGGGGCGTGTTGTTCTGGTCCGTGACGATGAGGTCCGCCAGTCCGTCGCCGTCGAGGTCCGGTACGGCGACGGCACGGCGTGCGTAGCTGCCCCACGCCGGCTCGGGGTTGAGGATCACGCGCAGAGGCGTGGCGCTGACGCCATCCATGACGTAGACGCGCCCCCGCGGGCCGCCGGTGTACTCAAAGGGCGCGCAGACCACAAGCTCATGGCGCCCGTCGCCGTTGAGATCCGGCAGCGATGCCACACATGCGCCGAATCCGCCATCCACCACTTGGAAGTTCGGGGACTCCAAGATCAGACTCTGACCGCTGGCGGGGAGCGCACACAACGCCAACAGGAGTGCTGCGCCCAGGACGGTCAGTCGCGGTGGGGCATAGCTCTTCACGTAGAGCCGGGGCATCGCTTTCTTTCCTTGAATCGTATCAATGGAGCCGGAACAATGGGCGGACGCGGCTGTCGCTGCGCCCAACCCAAATCATGCCATCACGCCAACAGGAGACAAGCCACGACTCCTGTGGAACTCCACATATCTATTCAAGCCGCTGGACGTACTTGATGAGCATCTGCTGCGTCTCGGTGGCCCCGCTCCAGTTCGGCGGCGGTGGCGACATGCCCACAACGTAGATGTGCTTGTGGTCGAGGAATGGGTCGATCGCCACCAGCGCCATGGGAACGTCTGCCGAGCCGGAGTCGTGGGTGATCGACCAACGCTCCTCTTGTGTCTGCCCATCGGCCCCACCACCGCCCTGCAAGTTCGCTGCGTACCGGATGGTTACGAAGTCTGAAGTTATGCCGTTGAAGTACCGGCCGGTGACATAGATCCCATCGGCCAAGTCGTAGAAGACCCCACTGATGGCCACCCCGCGGTCGTCGCCGGGGAGCGGATCCATAAACTGATCCACCCGATTGAACCTCGCCCGCCACTCTAGATGCGCATCGTACGCATCGATCGCCACCGTCGCGATCTCGTTCTCCGCGACCGGCCCACCGTAGGACGTGCCGGTGACGTAGATGGTGCCGATTCCCGCCGCATTGGCTCCGAACAGGATGGCGCTGGCGTGGTCATGCCCATCGCCGACCCCGTTATAGCGGTGCGCCCCGCCGGGAACGATGCCGTCCCACGCCCGTGAACCGGTAAGGCGGTCGTATTTGATCGTGGCATAGTCAAAGTCCGTGCCGCCGTCCGGGCGCACCCGCTCCGAGGAGCCGGTGGCAAAGACGTAACCCTGGCAACCCGCACCGGACTCTGCGTTCACCACGATGTCCGACAGAACGTCGTTCCCGCCATAGGCGCCGCCGTGGTACAGATCCACCCACATGGGGTCTTCGGGATTAGTGGCGGATTCATTGTACAGATCGTACTCGTATGCCAGCACGGCGTAGTCGTAGCCGCGGTCGTTCGGATCGTTTGGGTGGTCCTTGCCGACATAGCTCGTTCCCCCCACGTAGACCCGGTCATACAGCTCTCGTTCTTCTGTAGTCCAGCTCACGCAAGGTTGCACGAAGATCTTCGTGGCTGTGTCGTCGCCCTTGCCTGGGCCGTCGTAGGCGACCGCCCTGATCACATCGCCCGAATCGATGGACAGTCGCAACGTGACGATGTCCTTGGAGGAACCGACGCCGGAGGAGGTTGCGGCGATGTAGATCGAGCCATTGCGGCCGTCCACGATATCTGCAGGAATATCGTCCGAGCGATTGCGGTCGTAGGTCGTGGTCCACACGCGATTGCCGTACTGGTCCACCCGCATGGCCACGACGTCCATCGCCGTGCCGCGGCCCGGACCGTATCCGGTCACGAACGCGTTGTCATGGTTCGTCAGATCCTTCCCGATGTACATCGCGGTTGCACGAAACTTTCCGCTGATGCCGCTCCCCGGCGCGGGGTATAAGACGGGGTAGCCCGGCGCGAGATTGCCATCGGCATCGTAACGCCATAGCGCCATGGAAGAGTTGCCAACGCCCGTATCGACGGTCCCCGCAACGTAGACATCGCCCTGCACCCCGACAGCGACCTCCACCGGGTCCGCCCCGTAGAACTTGCTCGCGGGAACGGAGCCGTACCTGCGCCACTGCTCAACCGGAACAAGGTCTTGAGCACACACGGCCGGCGCACCAGTCAGGAGCGCGCCCAACGCTGCGACCTTCAATCGCTGCAAGAGAGAGAGAGAGAGAGAGAGAGAGGACCGAGACCCGGATCCTACCTTTCGTCGGCTTCTCATCATGTGTATTGCTCCCGCATGTACCGCGCTTTGACTCTGAGGGAACGTCCCGGCAGTGCCCGAGCGACGTCTATCGGCAGTCTCACCCGCACTGGAAGGCCTACGCCTGTGCGACGGTACAGGTCAGTATGCGCCCTCGCCGCAGAACACGTCAAGAGGCTTGTTTGCATCTGCTTAGAAATTCGTCCACGATTGCGTGGACACAACCAGCGCACCCACCGCGCCGGCCGCTTCCGGTCCCCAAAGCCGACCCCCTCGGCGGGGGGCCGGCTCGCGGCGGGGCTGTCGTCGTCGTCGTTGCCGCCGCGGAGAGATAGGTCGGCTCAGTTGTGCCCGGGGCGGTACATCTCGCCCTCGCCCAGCAACAGCCAGTCTGGGGCGACGCCCAGTTCGCGGCAGAGGGCCGCGAGGAACTCCGGGCTGGGGCGCTGGCCGTTGATGTAGCGCCGGACCGTCTCGGGGTGCAGATTCAGCTTCAGGGCCAGCGGGGTCGGCTTGTGCCCCTCGCAGACCTGCGCCACGCGGGCGATCAGGCCCTGGGTGTACGGGTCGGCCTTGGCCTCGGTCGCCCGCGGCCTCGCCCGTCCACCGGAACGGGGGGAGTGATTCAAGTGGCTCGGTCGGTCGCCAGCGTGTCCGCCGCCAGGGAAGCGCCAAGGCTCCGAGTGCGACGAGTCAATACGAACTGGAGAACTGGACATGGTTCGATACGTCATCCCTTCTGGGGCAGTCAGTTACGTATACAGACGCTCCAGAACGGGGACATGTGAGGCCCATGCGCGACGAACCGCAGAATTTCTTCACATGGCCGCACATCGGTGTGCCAACCACCGAACCCACACCGACAAAGTCAGCTTGGGCAATATAAGAATCCGCCCCGCTTCGCCGCTCGACGGCCCGGCCGGTCCCCGCTCCTAGTCCAGCTTGCCCGCCGCGGCGGAGCCGGAGCGGGCGCTGGAGGGGGGCCGCTGCTCGGTGCGGCAGGTCATCTCAAGAGTGCCCCCCTTGCTGGTCAGGCTCAGCAGGCGGACGCGCCGGCCGTCGGCGAGCTTGATGACGGGGGACTGGGCCGCGGGGATGCGCCCGGAGAAGACCGCCGCGAGGGACTTGGCCTCCGGCAGGTCGCGGAGCTCCTCGGGGATGCTCTCCTCGGGGAACCCCCCGCTCCGCTCCGAGAGGATCCAGGAGGCGGGCAGGGGGAGGCGGCCGACGGAGACGATGGTGGCGGGCATCCACAGGCTGCCGTCGGCCTCGCGGATGGCGGGCTGAAGCGTGGCGGAGATGAACTGGGAGGAGTCGGCGTAGCGCACCTTCATCCCGATGAGGATGACGTCGTCGCGGAACTCGACCTGGAGCTCCTCGACCTGCTCGGGCCATTCGAAGGTCTGCGACTGGTTGCGGAGCCACTTGGGCATGCGGGCGTTGAGCCACGCGTTGGCGTCGGCGGCGGAGATGGGGACGGTCCAGGTGATCGGCTCATCCGCGCCGGTGGAGGAAGGGGGGGCGGGGGGGCGCGCCTGGTAGATGGCCGACATCAGGCGGTTTTCGAGCTCGGTCGCGGACTGGCCGACCTGGGGGGCGGCCCAGTCGTGGCTGCGCCACCACGAGGGGGCCTCCTGGGCGAGGGCGATGGCGATGAGCACCGCCGAGCACGCCGCCGCCGCGAGCGCGATCGCGCCCGTGACGACATACAGCCGCAGACGTCCCGGGGGGAGCGAGTTGAGCCGGCGGCGGACCATGTGGGCGGGTGATGGTATCCGGCCGGGCCTCGGACGGAGGGTGGGGGGAAGAGGGCGCGGCTAGCCCTCCGTTGAGGGGGAGGGGGGGGATGGAGGGCGGCGGAGGTGGTGCTGCGTCGCGGCCTCGAACATGCGGGCGATCCGCAGCAGCAGCCCCTCGGAGAGGGCGGGGCCGACGAGCTGGAGGCCCACGGGGAGCTCGGGGGACGCAGCGTCGCCCTCATCCGCCCGGGCGAAGCCGCCGGGGATCGTCAGCGCCGGCAGCCCCGCGAGGTTGACGCCGACGGTGTAGACGTCCTCCTGGTAAAGCGCGAGCGGGTCGCCGGACTTCTCGCCGATGCGGAACGCCGGCGAGCGGGACGAGGGCATGAGAATCGCATGGCACCCCCCCCCGCCCCCACTCCCCCCGGCTGCGCTTCCGTTGACGCCGGAGAAGGCAAGGTCGTAGTCGCGCTTGATGAGCCGGCGGACGCGCAGCGCGGTCGTGTAGTACGCGTCGTAGTACCCGCTGGAGAGGACGTGCGTGCCGAGCATGATGCGGCGCTGCACCTCGGCACCGAACCCCTCGGCGCGGGAGCGGGCGTAGAGGTCCTCGAGCGTCTCGCCGGGGCGGAGCTCGGCGCGGCGGCCGTAGCGGACGCCGTCGAAGCGGGCCAGGTTCGACGAGGCCTCCGCGGGGGCGATGATGTAGTACGCCGCGACGGCGTGCGGCGTGTGCGGCAGGTCCACCTCGACGACCTCGGCCCCCAGCGACCGGTAGACCGCGACCGCCGCGTCCAGCGCCGCGGCGACGCCGGGGTGGTTCGCCGCGCCATGCCGGTCGAGCGCCTGCCGCGGCACGCCGAGGCGCAGGCCCTTCACGGGCAGGTCGAGGTTGGCGGAGAAGTCCGCCGGCGGCAGGTCGGCGCTGGTGGAGTCCTTCGGATCGTGGCCGCACAGGACCGAGAGCACCGCCGCGGCGTCGGCGACGGTGCGCGTCATCGGGCCGATCTGGTCGAGGCTGGAGGCGAAGGCGACCAGCCCGTAGCGCGACACCCGCCCGTAGGTGGGCTTGACGCCGACGATGCCGCACAGCCCCGCGGGCTCGCGGACGGAGCCGCCGGTGTCGGACCCCAGGGCCGCGGGGACGATCCCCGCCGCGACCGCCGCGGCCGAGCCGCCGGAGGACCCGCCGGGGACGCGCGACAGGTCCCACGGGTTGCGCGCGGGGCCGAAGGCGGAGTGCTCGGTGGACGAGCCCATGGCGAACTCGTCGAGGTTGGTCTTGCCGATGACCACCGCGCCGGCGTCGAGGAGGCGCTTCGCGGCGGTGGCGGAGTAGGGGGAGCGGTAGTGCTCGAGGATGCGCGAGGCCGCGGTGGTGCGGCCGTAGTCGAGGCAGATATTGTCCTTGATCGCGACGGGAACGCCCTCAAGGGCGCGGGGCGCCTCGCCGGCGGCCAGGCGGCGGTCGGACTCGCGGGCCTGGGCGAGGGCCCGGTCGGGGAAGAGGTCGATGAAGGCGTTGAGCGCGGGGTTGAGGGCCGCGGCGGCGTCGAGGGCGGCGCGGGTTGCCTCCTCGGCGCTCGTCTGGCGCGAGGCGATGCGGTCGCGGAGGTCGGTGAGCGAGTCGGGCATCTCGGCAAGGGTAGGTCCGAAGCGGGGCGCCACGGCTGGCCGCTTTGGGCCGGCCGTGTTGAGGTCTGCCAGCGGGAGGAACACGGGCGGCGGGGGACCACCACCCGTGACACCCACGGTCTGTGTAACGCGGACATAGACTCCGCGTATGGCCGAGCCGCTGTCCACCGAGGAAGTCCGTCGGGTCGCCCGCCTGTCGAAGCTCGCGCTCAGCGACGAGCAGATCGAGGCGCAGCGCACCGCGCTCTCGGCCGTGCTCGCCTCGATGGACCGCCTGCGGGAGCTGGACCTGACGGGGGTGGAGCCGATGGCCTCGCCGCTGGAGATGACCGCGCCGCTGCGCGACGACGAGCCGGGGCCGACGCTGCCGACGCGGACGCTGATGGAGATGGCGCCGGAGGCGATGGAGCCGTTCGTGAAGGTGCCGAAGGTGATCGGGGACGGGGGGGCGTGAGGCGGGGCCTCATCGGACGACGACGCGGGGGGCGGGCCGTCGCGCGCCGGCCCGGATGCGCGCCGCTCACCCGGACGCCCGCCGCGCCCCTTCGCTGCCTATGACTCCACCGGCCGCATCATCGGGAACAGGATCACATCGCGGATCGTCCGCTGGTTCGCCAGCAGCATCACGAGCCGGTCGATCCCCAGGCCCAGGCCGCCGGCCGGCGGCATGCCGACCTTCAGCGCGTCGATGAAGTCCTGATCAAACGTCCGGAACGTGCTCTCCTCGTCGTCGATCCCGGCGAGCTGCTCGCGGAACTTGGCCTCCTGGACGTCCGGGTCGTTGAGCTCGGTGTAGAACGGGCCGATCTCCATGCCGCCGATGAACAGGTCGGCGCGGTCGGCGATCTCGGGGCGGTCGCGCATCGGCCTGGTCAGCGGGCTGATCGCCGCGGGGTAGTCGATGACGAACGTGGGCGCCGCCGGGTCGATCAGCTTCTCGGCGAACTCCTCGAAGAGCTCGTTGACGACCAGCGCATCGGCGAGCTCGCCCTTGGCGGGGTCGAGCACGCCGCGCTTCACCGCCTCCTCCCGCGCCCGCTTCACGTCCGTCATCGGGAAGCCCAGAGCCCGCTCGAAGAGCTCGGCGTACGTCACGCGGACGAACGGCTGGCCGTAGTCGATCAGCAGGTCGCCGAAGGGGAGCCTCAGCGAGCCGGCGCTCACCCCCGGCAGGGCGTCCTGCTCGGCGGCGCCCGCGGCGTCCTGGAGCTCCAGGGCCACCAGCGTGGCGCACTCGCGGATGAGCCCCTCGGCCAGGTCCATCATGCTCCGCACGTCCCCCCACGCCTGGTAGATCTCCAGGGAGGTGAACTCGGGGTTGTGCTGCTTGTCGAGCCCCTCGTTGCGGAAGTTGCGGCCCAGCTCGTAGACCCGGCTCATGCCGCCGACCATGAGCCGCTTGAGGTACAGCTCGGGGGCGATGCGGAGGAACAGCGGCAGGTCCAGCGCGTTCATGTGCGTGCGGAAGGGCCTGGCCGCGGCCCCGCCGGCGAGCTGCTGGAGCACCGGCGTCTCGACCTCGAGGAAGCCCCGCTCGTCGAGGTACCGCCGGATCCGCGAGACGATCCGCGAGCGGAGCTTGAACGTCCGCACCGTCTCCGGGTTGGCCCACATGTCCACGTACCGCCGGCGGTAGCGGATCTCGACGTCGTGCAGCCCCGCGTGCTTCTCCGGCGGGGGGACGAGGCTCTTGGCGGAGATCTCCAGGCTGCTCGCCCAGACGGTGACCTCGCCGGTCTTGGTCTTCATCAGCGGGCCGCGGGCGACGACCAGGTCGCCCATGTCCAGCGTCTTGGCGAGCGCGAAGCTCTTCTCGTCCGCGTCCCGCTGGCTGATCGCGACCTGGAGGTCGCCGGTGTCGTCGCGGAGGTTGAGCCACAGGAGCTTGCCGTTGTCGCGCAGCAGCACGATCCGCCCGGCGACGGTCGCGACGGGGCGGCGGTCCACGTACCCCTCCGGGGGCTGCTTGCCCGCGGCCTGGTGGGCGGCGTCGGCGGCGGGGTCGTAGCGGCGGCGGGCCTCGGCCAGGGGAACAAGGCCGTCGATGCGCCGGCCGTAGGGGTCGAACCCGAGCGCGGCCGCGGCGGCGCGGTTCGCGCGCCGCTGGAGCTCGAGGTGGTGCGTCCTGGCCTGCTCGGCGGGGGTGTGCGGGGGGGGGTCGGTCTGGTCCGGTGCCATAGGACCGATCGTAGACCGGCCCGGCACGCCTACCGCCCCTGTCCCGGCCATCGACGGCGCATCATCAGCGCTTGGCGGGGTCGTTCCCCTGCGCGCTGACCGACACGGAGACGACCGCGCCCACCCCCGCCGCGGCGGCGTCGCACAGCGGCGTCGGGTGGCCCGGGCTCGTGAGCAGGTCGGCGAGCGTCTTGCCGTCGAGGACCGAGATGACCGACGCCGTCAGCGAGTCCATCAGGCTGTGCAGCGGGCAGAGCGACTCGCAGTGCGAGCCCAGGCCCAGCGGGCAGGCCCGGATCCGCTCGAGGCTGGTGACGACGCCGACGATCTCCCGCAGGGAGATCTCCGAAGGGGGACGGGCGAGCTTGTATCCGCCGCCGACGCCGCGCCGGCCGGTGATCAGATTGGCCGCGGCCATCTGCTGGAGAACCTTCGCGAGGTAGTGGGGCGGGACCTTGGTCGCCCGCGCGAGCTCGCCGGTCGGGACCAGAACTCCCGGCGAGAGCGCCAGCCACGACATCGCCCGCAACGCATACTCGGCCGTCTGTGAAAACACGCGCTGATGCCTCCGGGGTTCGCTCGGCATGTCCTTGTGCCGGGGCCGATCCTGGCGGCTCCACGGCCCGGGCCGGGGGAAAGACAATAGACGGGAGGGTCACAGGTGCACGCAGTGGACTTTCGCTTTACCCCGGCGTCATGATCCCCCGCGCGGGGCACATTCCTGCCGAAAGTCCGCGCACGACCCGAACAGGCCGCACAACCCGTTTCGTCGGCGAACGAGTTTAGCTGCCGGCGGGGGCCGCCGCCCTGGGCTGCGCTGCGGGGATATCGGCCGGCTCCTCCTCCCTCGGCGCGGCCGACGGGCGGGCGCCCCTCGCGGCCAGGAGGGTCAGCGAGTTCGCCACCACCAGCAGCGTCCCCCCCTCGTGCCCCAGCACGCCCACCCACAGCGGCAGCTGATACCCCACACGAGACCCGATCAGCGTCACCAGGGCCATGACGGCGATCGCCGCGAGCGCGAAGGCGAGGTTGGCGGCGATGATCCGCCGCGTCCGCCGCGCCAGCGCCACCGCCCACGGCACCGCCGCGAGGTCGTCCCCCAGCAGCACGATGTCCGCCGACTCCAGCGCGGCGTCGGAGCCGATGGAGCCGATGGCGATGGAGACGTCCGCGGCGGAGAGGGCGGGGGCGTCGTTCACGCCGTCGCCGATGACCCCCACGCCGCCAGCCATGCCCCCGATCCCCGGCCGGCCCGCGCTGCGCCCGTGCTCGCGCTTGAGCCGCTTGACGGCGGCGACCTTGTGCTCGGGGAGCAGCTCGGCGTGCACCTCGGTGATGCCGACCTTGGCGGCGATGATCTCTGCGGTGGCGCGGTTGTCGCCGGTGAGCATGACCACCGGGCTGACGCCCAGGGCGGCCAGCGACGAGACCAGCTCGGCCGCGCCGCGCCGGGGCTCATCGTGCATGACGAAGACGCCGGCCTGGCCGTTCCAGGCGATGACGGTGCCGATCTGGCCCCGCTCCTGCACGCGCTCGAGGACCTCGCGGACGCGGGCGCGGAGGCAGACGGGGATCAGCTCCTCCGCGTGCTCGTACGTCCCCAGGCGCGCGGGCTCGCCGTCGAAGACGCCGCTGACGCCGCGCCCGGGGGTGAACGTCGCCCGCGCCGCCTGCATGGGCTCGACGCCCCGGTTCGCCGCGGCCTCGCGGATCGCCGCGGCGATGGGGTGCGTGGAGTCCTGCTCGAGCCCGGCGGCGACGGCGAGCAGGTCCTGCGCATCGGACCAGCCGACGGGGTGGAGCTGCTGCACCCGCGGGCGGCCGATGGTCAGCGTGCCCGTCTTGTCCATCGCCAGGGCCTTCATCCGCGCCAGCCGCTCGATGGACTGCCCCCCCTTGAACAGCACGCCCCCGCGGGCGGCCCGCGCGATCGCCGCGAGCGTCGCCGTCGGGGTGGAGATGATCACCGCGCACGGGGACATGACCACCAGCAGGGTGATGGCGGTGTAGAGCGCGCCGCGGGCGCCCCCCTGCTCGTCGGCGGCCAGCAGCGGGTCGCCGAAGACCAGCCAGGAGATCAGCAGCACGGCGACGCTCGCCCCCATGACGCCGATGGCGTAGGGCTGGCTGAGGCGGTCGATCGCCCGCTGCACGGGCTCGCGCTGCGACTGCGCCTCCATCACGAGGTTCATGATCCGGTGCAGGCTCGACTCGCGCACGGGGCGCGTCACCCTCGCCTCGAACGGGTTGCCGACGTTGATCGTCCCCGCGTAGACCTCGTCGCCGGGCTTGACGACCCGCGGCATGCTCTCCCCCGTCAGGCTCGCCTGGTTGATCGCCGAGGCGCCGACCTCGATGACCGCGTCGGTGGGGATCAGCTCGCCGGGGAGGATCTTCACGCGGTCGCCGGGGACGAGCGCCTCGGGCTCGACCTGGACCCACTCCCCTTCCGCGTCGCCCCCCTCCCAGCGGAGGGCGGCGGTGGGGATGAGCTGGTGCAGCGCCTCGATCGCGCTCCTGGTCCGCGCCACCGCGAGGCCCTCGAGCCCGCCGGCGAGGACGAACAGGAACAGCAGCAGCGCGCCCTCGGCGGGCTGGCCGACGTACGCCGCGAGCCCCGCGCCCAGGACCATGAGCATGTCGATGTCGAACTTCCGCTCCCGCGCCGACTCCCACGCGGCGCGGAGGCCGTGGACCATGCCGATCCCCAGGCTGACCCAGTAGAAGACGGCCGCCCCCTCGATCCCCATCCCCCCGCGCAGCACCCACCCCAGCAGCAGCAGCGCGCCGGCCGCCGACGCGGCCCCCACCTCGCCCCGGGCGGAGAAGAGCGCGTCCAGCCACCGAGCGGCGGACGAGGGACGCTCGGATGAAGCATGCTCGGCGGGCATCACGGGAACGCTAGCATCGGCCCGGGGTCGGGGTGGCGTGAGCGCACGGCCCGCGGGCCCGGCGCACGGGGCCCGCCGTCCGTCGGTCAGTACCCCGCGGGGCGGCCCCCCTTGCGCGGGTCGCTCGCCGCGTCCCACGCGCGCTGGTCGCGCGTGCGGCGGATCAGCTGCACGTTGCCGACGTCGCCCGCCGGGCGGACCTCGTGGCCGTAGCGGCGCATCGCCTCGGCGACGCTCACCCCCGCGGGGGCGTCGGGGTGAGCCCACAGCGGCTCCTCGAGGTAGAGGACGTCCGGCTGCCACTGGTGGTGGAAGCGCGGGGCGGCGACCGCGCCCCGGGCGCCGTCGTCGTACAGGATCACGTTGAGCATCGCCAGCAGCGTGCCGGTGATGATCCGCGGCCCGCCGCTGGCGCCGGCCACCATCTGCACCCGCCCCGCGCCGTCGAGGACGATCGTCGGCGTCATGCTCGACAGCGGCCGCTTCCACGGCTCGGGGAGGTTGGCGTCGGACTGCACGAGGCCGAAGGCGTTGGCCGCCCCGCGCCGGGTCGTGAAGTCGTCCATCTCGTTGTTGAGCACGAAGCCGTACTCCGGCACCGCCAGCAGCGACCCGAAGACGAGGTTGATCGTCTCGGTGCAGGCGACCGCCCCGCCCCGGTCGTCCACCACGCAGAAGTGGCTCGTGCCCGCATCGTCGCCGGGGCCGAAGGGGACGCCCCCGCTGCCGTAGCGCGACGGCGGGAGCGTCCGCGTCGGGTCGGTCATCACGTTGAGCGCGGCGAGGTAGACGGGGTCGAGCAGCGCATCGACCGGCACGTCCACGAACGCCGGGTCGGCCATCCACCGCGCCCGGTCCGCGAAGGCGTGCTTGATCGTCTCGGTGACCAGGTGGATCGTCCGCGGGCTCCAGCGGCGGCCGTCGGCCAGCAGCTCCGAGCGGATGAGCTGGAGCATCCCGAGGACCTGCCCCAGCGCCACGCCGCCGCTGGAGGGCGGGGGCATCGTCAGGAACGTGCGGCCGAAGGCGTCGATCGCCAGCGGCGGGACGGTCTCGAACGTGTAGCCGTCCAGGTCCGCCGCGCCCACGAGCCCGCCGTCGCGCGCCACCGCCGCGGCGATCGCCTCCGCGATCGGGCCGGCGTAGAACGCCGCCGCGCCGTCGCGCGCGATCAGCCGCAGCGCCTCCGCCTGCTCCGGCAGGCGGATGATGTCCCCCTCGCGGACGGCCCCCTCGCGGAGGAACCGCTCCCAGACGAAGCCGAAGCGGCCCTTCCACTCCGGGTTGTCGTCGAACTGGCGGATCAGCGGGCGGGCGCCGGCCATGTAGTGCGCATCGACGGCGAACCCCTCCTCCGCGGCGCGGATGGCGGGGGCCAGGACCGAGGCGAGGTCCATCGTGCCGTACTGCTCCAGCGCGAAGAGCAGCCCCGCGACGGTGCCGGGGACGGCGACGGCCCGCCCGCCGCGGGTGCTGGCGTGCGGATCGTCCGAGCCCTCGAACATGCCCGGGCCGGCCGCGGCCGGGGCGGTCTCGCGGTAGTTGATCGCCACGGTGACGCGGCCGCGAACCGGGTCGTCCGGGAGGTGGACGACCATGAACCCGCCCCCGCCGATGCCGCAGGAGTAGGGGCGGACGACCGAGAGCGTGAAGCTGGTCGCGACCGCGGCGTCCACGGCGTTGCCGCCGCGCTGCAGGACCTCGGCGCCGGCGTCGGAGGCGACGGGGTGATCGGCCGCGACGGCCGCGGCGGGGAAGACCGCGCCGGAGCCGCCCCGCGCGACGCGCGAGGCGCAGCCGGGGAGGGCCAGGGCCAGGATGCAGGCGGCGAGCGCGACGGCGAGGGGGGGCTGGCGGGGCATGGGCCCAGCGTACCGCGCCGCGGGGGAATGAAAAACGGGCCGCCCCGTCGGGGGCGGCCCGCCTTGGGTATCGGGCTTCAGAGGATCAGCCCCGCCGCATCAGCGGTGGTCGTGACCCCGCCGGGCGCCGGGGGCGGCCGGGCGGCCGTCCTCGCCGAGGAAGAGGAAGGGGAGCAGGGCGCCCCCGCCGATGTCGTCGGCGTTGTAGATGAACTGGGCGTCCAGGGCGCGGTCGATCCGGCTGGCCAGATCGTTCAGGTGCGCCATGGTGTAGGGGTCCACGCGGCTGCCGTTGCCCTCGATGACCTTGCCGACCTTGGAGCGGATCTCGCGCAGCTCGGCGATGGCCAGGCTGGTGATCGGCTTGGAGGCGGCCCCGAAGCTGGAGGAGGGGAGGGAGAGGTCGATCAGCCGCTCGACGTGCTCGTTCTGGAGGTTGCGCCGCAGGCTGGAGATCATCGGCTGGCGGGCCGTGAAGGTGGTCGCCGGCTTGGTGTCCAGCTCGGTCCAGATGGCGGAGCTGATGGTGTCCATCAGCTCGGGGAGGGTGAGCATGTCCTGGTCGGCGGGGACGCGGAACTCGTTGTCGTAGACGCGCCGCAGGGTGGTCGGGTTCATGAGCATCGTCAGCACGGAGGCCTGGATGCCCATGATCCGGTCGTGGACCGGCCAGGTGGGGTCCTCGAAGATGGTGTTCATGCCGCCCTCGTCCCACCACTTGTCCACGGTCATGTGCCGCAGCAGCTCGGGGGTGAGGCCGAAGGACTCGTCGTAGAAGGAGTTCTCGATGACGAACTTCAGCGCGGCCCGCTGCTTCTCGGCGGGGACGACCTCGATGGGCGCGCGGCCGTTGGGGTCGCCCTTCTTGTCGCGGTAGACGTGGGCGCCGCCGACCCACCCGGCCATCATGCCGAGCATCTGGGTCTGCTGGCCCAGCGAGATGGCGTAGCCGCGCCGCGCCTTGGACCAGCTCTGCCCGTCCTTGACGAACCTGTCGATGATCTTGCCGCGGAGCGTGTTCACCAGCTTCATGCGGCTGAGGGCGTAGTCCAGCGGCTCGGCCGAGAAGTCGTACCGCTTGGCCAGCGGGTCCGGGCCCCACGTGTCCTCGTCGGTGGCGTACTGCAGCTCCGGGTCGGCCACGCGGGCGAGGATCGCCTTGGTGTCCCCGCTGGTGTAGCCGTACTCGATGGCCCACATGTCGTACGGGCCGATGTCGATCATGTTCCAGTCGCCCTGGATCGGGCCCTGGCCCATGTTGATGTTCACCGGCGTGTAGTCCATCACCGAGGCGGTGAAGGGCTTGATGCCCTTGAACTCCTCGGAGTTGATCTGCGCCATCGTGTACGCGCCCGAGGCGCGGAAGTTGTGCCGCAGGCCCAGCGTGTGCCCGACCTCGTGCGCCACCAGGTCCGCCAGGGCGGGGCCGACGAACCACTCGGGGATGCCGTCGAGCATCTCGGCCGGCTCCTTCTTGGGCTCGTCCTTCTTCTCCTCCTTCTTCTCGCCCTGGTCGTCCGCGTCGCCGGAGCCCTCGCCGCCGGGCTGGCCGCCGTCCTGCTCGAGCTCCTCGAGCAGGCCGAGGATCTCCATGTGCATGCCCATGATGGCCATGTCGTAGGCCTTGCCCTGGGCCGCCATGCACAGGCCGCTGGTCTGGCTGAGGCGGTCGGCGCCGGGGCCGCCGGCCTTCAGGCCGTCGAACTCCTGCACGCCCAGCAGGTCCTCGGCCGGCTGGGCCGCCGGGTGCCCGCCGTAGCGGAGCACGCCGCGGCTGGCCCGCTTGGCCAGGATCAGGTCGCGCTCCCCGGGGGGCGCCAGCCGCACCCGCGGGTCCCACTTCGGGTTGCGGTCCAGCCACGCGATGGTCTCGGGCGTCAGCCCCTCCATCGCCACCTCCGGCATCAGCTCGTTGGCCGTGAACCAGAAGTGCCGGATCCACCCGTCGGTGAGCACCACGTCGGCGTCGAGGATCTGCCCGGTGTTGGGGTCAACCCGGCTGGGGCCGATCGCCGTGCCGATGTCGTTGGTCAGCCAGCGGATGAAGTTGTACCGCACGTCCTCCGGGTCCAGGTCCATGTAGGCCCCGGTCTCCTTGTCCTGGAAGCGGATCTCGATCGCGTTGCGGATGCCGACGCGCTCGAAGGCCTTGTTCCAGTACTCGGCGCCGGCCTTGACCCACGGCCGGTAGCGCACCGGCACCGTGTGCTCCACGTAGTAGACGATCGGCTCCTTCGGAAGGCTCAGCTTCAGCTTCGGGTCGCGCTTCTCCAGGTGCCAGCGGTTGATGTACCGCACCCACTTCTCGTCGTCCTTGAACTTGCCCAGGTCGCGGTACACCGTGGTGAAGTACCCCACCCGCTCGTCGGCCACCCGCGGCTTGTACGACGGGTTGCCCTTGATCACGCTCAGCGAGTAGTGGAAGCTCTTCATCCGCCCGCCGGCCACCGGCATCTCGAAGGCGATCTCCACGTTCTCCGGGAACGCCTTGGCCTTCTTGACGACCGCCAGGTGCGGGTTGGCCCCCGCGGCCGAGCGGCCGAAGAACTTGCCCGCCTGCCCGACCAGCAGCGCGTCCATGTCGATCACCGGCTGGCCGTTGGGGCCCATGCACACGATCGGCACGTCCAGGATCACCCGGTCGGTGAAGATGCGGTTGACCCCGCTCTTGGACTCCGGGTCGCCGGTGGAGCGCGTCCCCAGCTCCGGCGTCATCAGCGCCAGCCGCTTGTCGAACCGCTTCCAGTAGACGTACATGTCCCCGGCCTGCAGCCCCGCGTAGGTCTCCCCCGAGCCGACCGTCATCGCGAAGAAGTGCCGCTGGTTGGCGTAGCCCCGCGGGAGCTCGGCGAGCATCTGCCCGTCCTTCTCGCGGACGTACAGCGTGTACAGGCTCTGCTGCCCGTCGGCCGTGGAGACGACCTTCTCGTACCCCTTGGCGACCTCGCTAAAGGGCGGGAAGTCCGGCTTGGGGGCCTGCTCGCCACCGCCCTGGGGCTGGGCCAGCGTCACCGCGCCCGGGACCACCAGCGTCCCCGCGCACGCCGCGACGACCACCGCCGACAACCATCGCTTCCGACTCCCGTTCATCTTGACACTCCTGCAAAGGGATCCGCAACCACCTCGATGCGGCAGCCCAGCGCCCTCCCACAAGCGCCGGCGAGGCCCCGGGCGGCCGCACCACTCGCGGCCGATCTCCCCGGCGAGCCCCGCAGCTCCGCCGATCCGCCGGTGCCGCACGCGCGGGCGCCGACCCCCCCTGGTCCCCGTGTCCGGTCCCCCCCGGGAGAGCCCCCCACCCCCGCAAAGCCCCCCTTGTGCCCTGTCTACAGCCGCGGCCGCCCCCGGTGGCACCTCTCGGCCGCCCAGCCCGACCAAAGCTCAACCACCGCCGACCAGCCCCAGCGCCGGCACCCCCGGCGCGCCGTGGCGCGACACGATCAGCGCCGCCGTGATCAGCGAGAAGATCGCCACCGACAGCTGGAACGGCCGGTCGTGCCCGGCCAGCTCCGTCGGGTCGTCGTAGTCCCCCCGCTCCAGCAGGACGATGCACCGCAGCAGCCCGTAGGTCGCCGGGAGCATCGTCAGCCACAGGAGGTTGAACCCGCGCCGGTAGTCCTCCTCGTGGGCCTGCACGTAGCCGGCGTAGGTGATCAGCGTCGCCACCGCCGTGACGACCACCGACATCCGCAGCAGGTCGTCGGTGTACACCGACTGCACGCCCCGGGCCGCCGCGGCGTCGGCCCCCAGCGTCCGCCGCTCGCCGAGCCGCTTGCCGAACGCCAGGAACATCGACAGAAAGAAGATGCAGTTGAGCAGCCACGAGCTCGGGACGACCATCGCCGCGGCGCACCCCCCCAGCACCCGCAGCACGAACCCCGACGCCAGGCTGATGACGTCGATGATCGCGGCGTGCTTGAGCCACAGGCTGTAGACGGTGACGTTGAGCATGTACACCGCCACCGCCGCCAGCAGCCACCACCTCGCCCCCGGCGCCGCCAGCAGCACCGACGCCATGCTCGCCCCCAGCAGCCCCATCGCGAAGACCACCGCCTGCCGCTCCGACACCGCCCCGGAGGCGATCGGCCGGCGGCACTTGCGCGGGTGGGCGCGGTCCGCCTCGCGGTCTTTCAGGTCGTTGATGACGTAGCAGCTGCTGGCCGCGAAGCCGAAGGCCAGCACCGCCCCGGCGACGCCGACCCACGCCACCTCCGCCCCCACCGCCAGCGCGTACGCCGGCCCGACGACGACGAACGCCCCCTTGGCCCACTGCGTCGGCCGCGCCAGCTTCAGCAGGCTCCGCCACAGCGGACGCGCCGGCGCGGCCCCACCACCCGCCTCGCCGGCGAGCAGCGCGCCCCCCACCGCCGGCGGCGACGCGGCCACCCCGTCCACCCCGCTCGGCTCGGGCAGGTCCATCACCACCGTTCGCTGACCCTCGTTCGCCGTTTCTGGCATCGCACCTGTCTATGCCGCGGCCGCGGGGCCGGCCGCTGGGCGGGGAGTATACGGCAATCTTCGCAGCAGCGACCAGCCGGATGCCTACCAGCGGGGTGCCCCGGGGGCCATCACAGCTTCATCCGGTTGAAGACCGGGCGGGGAATGGCGCGGATGATCGCCATGATGAACCGCCAGAACCACGGTGTATAGACGACCGCGGCATGCCCTTTGATCGCGCGATCCATGTCTCGGGCCACCATCTGGGGCTCGGCGACGAGGAACATCCCCGGCAGCCCCCAGGTCATGGCGGTGTCCACGAACCCCGGCTTCACCGTCGTAACGGCGATCCCCGCCTTCGCGAGACGGGCCCGCAGCCCCTCCAGGTAGGCGTCCAGGGCCGCCTTCGTGGACCCGTAGAGATAGTTCGACGGCCGCCCCCGGTCCCCAGCGACCGACGAGATCACGCACAGGAACCGCCCCTGGCGCCTGGACCCGCCCCCCGCCTCCCCCTCCAGCAGACGCTCCGCCGCCAGGTTCAGCACCGACACCGCCGAGGCGTAGTTCGTGTCGATCATGCGCTTGGTCAGCGCGAAGTCCGCCTGGGCCTCCGCCTGGTCGGCCATCGCGCCGTGGCAGAGGACCACCCCGTCGAGCCGCCCGCCAAGCGCCGCCGCGGCGTCGGCCATGAACCCGGCGTGGGAGTCGAAATCGACGGCGTCGAACCGCAGCGGCGTCGCATCGGCGTTGTGGCGGACCCGCAGGTCCGCCGCGATCCGCTCGACCTCCTCCATCTCGCGCCCGGCCACGACCAGCCGGCACCCCTGCGACGCCAGGCGGTCCGCCATGGCCCGCGCGATGGCGGAGGTGATGCCGAGGACGATCACGCCCGGGCCGGTCATCGCGCCTCCCCCGCGCCGACGGCGCTCGGGCTGGACCTCGCGGCCGCGCCGTTCGCACGCGGCCCCGTGCCGGCGCCGCCACCATCCACGATCCCCAGCCGGCGGGCCAGCGACGACGAGACCCGCCCCTGCGGGTCGAGCCTGCGGGCGACGGCGCGGAACTCCCCCAGCCGCGGGTACATCGCCTCGAACATCTCGCGCTGCATCCCCGCGTCCTTGGCCAGGTACCGCCGGCCCCCGTGCTCGAGCGTGATGCGATCCAGCCCGGCGAGGAACTCATCCAGCGACGGGTCGTGCGGGAGGTCCACCGCCAGCGTCCACCCGGGGTGCGGGAACGAGAGCATCCCGCCGCTCGCCGGCCCCATCGTCTTGAGCACCGCCAGGAACGAGCCGCGACGGGACTTGGCCAGCGCTTCCAGCAGCCGCACCAGCCCCTGCCGGCTCGACTCCAGCGGGAGCACGACCTGGTACTGCTGGAAGCCGCGCTTGCCGTAGAAGCGGTTCCAGTGCAGCACCGAGTCCAGCGGGTAGAAGAAGGAGTCGTACGGGACGATCCGCCGCCCGCCGCGCTGCGAGCGGTAGTACACCGCGTTGAACGCCCGCACGCTCAGGGAGTTGAGCAGCCCGCTCGGGAGCGCGCCGGGAACGCTGCGGCGCTTCTTCGGGCGGATCTCCAGCGGGCCGCCCTTGAGCCGCTCCGGGAGCTCCTTCACCGCCGCGTGCTCGCCCCCCATCAGCACGCACCGCCCCAGCGACCTGCCGCGGGCGAGGCAGTCGATCCACGCGACGCTGTAGTG
>JBIQJK010000059.1:0-22413 GCA_044507535.1 Planctomycetaceae bacterium
GAAACCGTCCTGCTGCGGCTGCTGCGCGGGCGGACGCTGCTCCCCCTGCGGCGCGGCGGCAGGAGCCTGGCTGGTAGAGGGGGACGTCGCCGCGGCGGTATCGCCGGGCGTCACGGTCGGGGGTGCGATCTTCGCGTCCATTGGTGTCAGGGGGGTCGGGGGTATGGCTGTCGCTGATGGATGCCGCGGCTGGGACGGCACAGGTCCCACCTTCTCGGTCGTGCTGCGAGCTCCCACTCGCGTCCGAGCCAGCCTTAAGAGTGTATCGCCAGACCGGTCAGGAACCAGCCACGCCCTGAAGCTGGCCGCCCGGCTCGGAGTTCCAATCCTTCCAGTCCGCGCGGGCGGCCTCGACGATCCGATTGGCCGTCCGGACGTTGACAAATCCCGCGTTGGCGTCGATCTCCGGCCTCGTGCCGGTGCGGACCGCGTGGATGAACGCCTTGATCTCCTCGAAGATCGGTTCGGAGTCGTCGATCTCCAGGTTCTCGATGTTGACCAGCTCCTGCCACTTCAGGCTCGTCAGGTCCACCCCCCGGCGGAGCTGCTCCCGCACCTCGTCCATCTGCAGCGAGTTGGCCATCCGCCGGATCACCGTCCCGGTCTTGGCCGCGTAGTCGATCTTGACGTAGGCGTTCTCCCCGGTGATCCGCGTCACCCGCTCGGTCTTGAGCGCCAGCCGGCTGGCCGTCACGTTGGCCACGCACTTGCCGTAGGGGCGGTCGAAGGTCAGCCGGGCGTTGCAGAAGTCCTCGTGCTCGGTGATCACCGGCACCCCGGAGGCCCGGATCTCGCTGGGTTCCTGCCCGTCCATCAGCATCAGCACCACGTCCAGGTCGTGGATCATCATGTCCATGACCACCCCGATGTCCACCGAGCGGAACGTCATCGGGCTGACGCGGTGCACCTCCATGAACCGCGGGATGATCGGCGGGCCCGTCTGCTGCTCCCGGCGCAGCGCCCGCATGATCGGGTTGAACCGCTCGATGTGCCCCACCATCAGCACCGAGCCCGTCCGCTCGGCCGTCTCCTTCAGCGCCGCGGCCTCTTCGACGTCCGCCGCCAGGGGCTTCTCGATCAGGCAGGCCACCCCCTCCTCCAGCAGCGGCTCGGCCATCCGCCGGTGCGCCGTCGTCGGCACCGCGATGCTCACCGCGTCCACCCCCGCCGACAGCAGCTCCTCCACCGACGCCATCGCCTTGCAGCCGTACTGCTCGGCCACGGTCTCGCGCCGCTCCTCGTTCTCGTCCACCACCCCCACCAGCGTACACCCCGCGAGCTGGGCGTACACCCGGGCGTGGTGCCGCCCCATCCGTCCCACGCCCACCACCCCGCAGCGCAGCAGCCGGTCTCCCAGACCGCCCCGGGCTGCCAAGGAACGACCATTAAGCGTGCTGTCGCGTGCCATCGCCAGACTGGATCCTCGACCGGCCCCCGGTCCCTGTGCCCCAGGAGGGCCGGGGCCCCGCCGGCGCGGGGCCCCGATGTTGCGATGGCCTCAGGCCGTCAGAAGCTCGTCCAGCGCCGCCGCGAAGTCCGCCTTGCTCTGCAGCCCGACGAACTTCCGCTTCACCTCGCCCCCCTTGAACAGGATCACCGTCGGGATCGCCTGGATCCCGTACTTCACCGAGACGTCCCGGTTGTTGTCGGTGTCCAGCTTCCCCACCTTCACCTTCCCCGTGTACTCCTGGGCGAGCTGCTCGATCACCGGCGTCAGCATCCGGCAGGGCATGCACCACTCCGCCCAGAAGTCCACCAGCACCGGGACGTCCGCCTTGAGGACCTCCGTCTCGAAGTTCGCGTCGGTGAAATCGGTGACGTTGGGGCTGGACATGGCTGTTCCTTGCTGTGGAGCGGCGGCGCGGCCGCTGGCCGGGTCTGCGACGTGTGGGCCTCCCCCTCTCCGTCCGGCTCCCACTCTTCGGGGGGCGCGCAGGGGCGGGCGGGAGCCGACCCGTCGCGATTCTATCACCTACCCCCGGGCGCGGCCGTCCCTTCGCCCGCTGCTCGCCCGGACTTCCCCCAAGCCGTCGCCGCGGCACGCAGCGCCCGCGCGTGCATCCCGACGTCATGCACGCGGAAGATCGACGCCCCCGCCAGCAGGTGCGCCACGCTCAGCCCCACCGTCGCCGCGGCGCGCTCCCGCGGCGGGTCGTCCGGGGCGTGCCCCCCCGCCCGGCCGACGAAGCTCTTGCGGCTCAGCCCGCTGAGCACCGGGTACCCCAGCGCGGCGATCTCCCCCGTGCGGCGGATCAGCTCCAGGTTCTGCTCGACCGTCTTGCCGAACCCCAGCCCGGGGTCCAGCACGATCGCCCCCCGGGCCACCCCCGCCGCCTCCGCCGCCGCGGCCTGGCCGGCCAGAAACTCGCGCACCACCGCCACGACCCCGCCCGGGTAGACCGGATCCTTCTGGTACCGGTCGGAGTAGCTGTCCTCCCCCGGCGGGCGGAGCCGGTGCATGAGGACGACCCCCACGCCCCGCGCCGCGGCCAGCGAGAGCATCCCCTCGTCCTCAAGCCCCGCAGAGACGTCGTTGATCGCGTCCGCCCCCGCGTCCAGCGCCGCCGCGGCCACCTCGGCGCGGGTGGTGTCCACCGTGATCGGGATCTCCCCCAGCGGGCCGGCCTGAGCCCGGATCGCCCGGATCACCGGGACAACCCGCCGGATCTGCTCGTCGGTCTCAACGCGGGGTGCGCCGGGGCGGGTGGATTCTCCCCCCAGATCAAGGGAGTTTGCCCCGTCCCGCACCGCCGCCGCCGCCGCTTCCACGGCGGCTTCGACCGTCGGGTAGCTCCCCCCGTCGGAAAAGCTGTCCGGGGTGAGGTTCAAAATAGCCATGACGGCCGGACGGGAGAGGCCCAGCCAGCGGTCCGGGCCGACCCGCCACTGGCACGGCGGCTGGTTCGGGCCGCGGGTCGCGGGGGGGGGGTCTGGAGGGGTCAATGGCACCTGCAAGCAGCCTCAGACGCGTTTTGACCGGGAAAAACTGGGCAAAAATAAAGAGGGCCCGCGGCACAACGCCGGCAGGCCCTCGGGGGGGGGGGCTGAGTGGGATATCTGAAAGACAGTATAGCGTCAGAATCTGGGTTGTCCAGTCCCATTTTTCGGTGCCGGGCCATCTTCTTCGAAATCACCCCCGGCGGCCTCCTGGAACGCCTGGATGATATCGGAGGTGGTCCGCATCACCGGGGCGGGGACGAAGACGCTGATCCGGCTCGCCCCGCCGCCGCCGGTGACGGCGAAGCCCAGGGGGGGCAGCTCGGCCGGGACGTTCATGGGCGGGGCGCCGAACATGGCCCCGAACATCTTGACCATGTCGAGGATCGACTTCATCCCCACATACCCCTCGACCAGCCGGTTCCCCGGCAGCCGCTGGGCGACCTGGGAGACGGTCGCCTCCGCGCCCAGGCCCGCGCCGGGGTCCTTGGCGGCGTTCAACGCGGCGCCCATAAGGACCGAGTTCTTGCTGAAGGTCTGGACGACCCCGCCGTTGGCCGCGGCGACGTAGCCGCTGGGGCCGCCGGCCGGGCCGAAGACCATCGCCATCATCTGGGCGACCTGCGGGTCGGCCATCTCGCCGCCGCCGATCTTGACGTCCCACCCGTCCACGGCGGTGCCGTTGACGGTGGTGGCGCCCTGGGTGTAGGTCGCCGTGTAGGTCATCCCCTGGAACTCGGCGCCGTCGAGCTCGGCCATCGACTCGCGCATCTTCGCCAGCATCCCCGCGGGGTCCGGCGTCTTGGAGTAGGCGACGGTGTTGACCAGCACGCCCGCGCCCATCATCGCGCCGGGGGAGGCGCCGACCATCATCGCCATCCCGTCGAGCTCCTCGGGCTTGAGCATCATCATCGGGGGCGGGGCCTCGTCGCCGGCCAGCTCCTCCATCTGCCGCTGGTTCATCTCCACCATGTTCTTGAAGATGCGCTTCATCCCCGGCGTGGTGAAGTCCGCCGCGACGGCGAGGTAGTACGGCTGCTTGGGCAGCTTGCCCAGCAGCGACCCAGCGTCGCCCCCGCGGGCGAAGGTCTCCGCCAGGGCCGAGCCCTCGATGAACTGGGCCCCCAGGTCGATCGACAGGCCCGCGCCGTCGGCCTTCAGCCCGATCACCGCCGTCCGGCCCTGCTGGAGGAAGGCCGCCAGCGACTCCCTCGCGGCGCCCATGTCCGGCCCGCCCGGGCCCATCATCGCCAGCGGCGTCGCCGCGAGCATCTCGTCGAACGCCTCCTCCAGCTTCGGCTCCGCCAACGGGCGGATCGCCTCGATGTTCGCGATGATCAGCAGGTCGGCGTTGTCGGCGATCGCCCGGTTGGACTCGCCCAGGGCCGCCTGGTGCGCCCCCGCGTTGCCGGCCTTGCCCTCGAAGCCCTCGGCCAGCTCCTTCATCGGGCTCATCACGGCGTAGCCGCCGCCGATGTCCCGGAAGTAGGCCGGCTCGCCATTGATCATGACCTCGGTCACGCCCGCCGCGGCCTCGCCGAAGTTCCCCACCAGGTTCGCGTAGTTGTCCGTCGGCAGCAGGACGACGATCGGCGGGACCTCCGCCTCCATGTCGCCCGCCACGAAGACGATCGCCGCGGACTTGCTGCTGTCCAGGCCCTCGTCGAAGCCGGCCATGGACAGGGCGTCCCCGAGGGAGGGGACCGGCAGCGGCAGGTTCAGCGCCCCGGTCAGGGCCGCGGAGCTCTTCTCCAGCCGGTCCAGGCTCGGGGTCGTGATCACCACCAGGGCGTCCGCAGGGACGCGGTCAAGCACGGGAGGAAGGGCCTGCGCGCTCGCCGCGAGCAGGCCGATGGCAGCGCCGGTCGCGGCGACAAGTCCACGGAGACAGATCATTCGGGTCCTTTCGGATCGGAGTTTCATTCCTGTTCGGCCCCACCTGGGACGTTGAGTATACGGATCGGGCTCTAACCGGGTCACGGGCAAGCCGCCTCGCGCCCGCCCGCTCCCCCCGCACCGTCCCGCCGGCCCCCGGCAGACCCGGATACGCTCCGGGCCGATGTCCCGCATCGCCTTCACCGTCGGCCTGCTGCTCGCCTCCAACATCTTCATGACGTTCGCTTGGTATTACCACCTCAAGCACCGGACGTGGCCGCTGGTGCTGGCGATCGTCGCCTCCTGGGGGATCGCGTTCTTCGAGTACCTCCTCCAGGTCCCCGCCAACCGCCTCGGGCACATCTCCCAGGGGGGCGCCTTCACGATGCCCCAGCTCAAGGTCCTCCAGGAGGCGATCACGCTGCTGGTCTTCAGCCTCTTCGTCATCGCCGTCTTCCCCGAGGAGCGGCTGAAGACGACCGACCTGATCGCCTTCGGGCTCATCTTCGCGGCGGTCGTCGTATCCATGATGGGGAGGGGGGCGCCGCTGGCCTGACGGCCCCGGCCGCGGCGAGCCCGAGGCAGGCCCCCGGAGGCGCGCCCGATGAACAGCGCCGGCGCCCGCTGCATCTCGTGCGGGTACGACCTCTCCGGCCTCGCCCCTGCCGCGGGCGCCGAGGGGCCTGTCTGCCCCGAGTGCGGCGAGGCGTACGACCCGCGGCAAACCCTCCGGTACCGCCCGTGGCCAAGCGTCGCCGTCGTGGCCGCGAAGCTCTGCCTCCCCTGCGCAGCGCTGGTCGCGGTCGTCTGCGCCGCCGAGGCGCTCCCCCGCCCGGCGGGGAAGATCGCGGAGGAACTCCAGGGCGTGGCCGCCCTCTTCGCTCCGCTGCTGGTCCTGGGCGTGCCGGTCCTCATGGCCCGCCGCCTCGCCTGGCGGCACGGCCACCCCGCCGAACGCGGCATCATCTGGGGAGGGCTCGCGCTCGCCGGCGTCGGGGGGAACCTGCTGCTTCTCTTCGCCGGCGCGATGCTCCGCGGCGTGCTGTGACCCAGCCTCCCCTCTTCCCCGCGGCCCGGCTCAGCTCGCGGCGGCCGCTTCCTCCGCCTCCTCGTCGAGCCGCGTCGCCCCCTCCGGGCGCGGGGCCTCGCACTCGACCACGTAGATGTACTCGGTGTTCCGCAGCCGCCCCACCTCCCCGACCTTCTCCCCCGCCGGGTTGTAGATCCCGATCCGCGCGCCGACGTACCGCTTGTAGTCGATCGCCGTCGTGCGCACCGGCCCGCGCCGCGACAGGATCTCCTCCACCCGCTCCCGCGGGATGTACCCCTCGTCGCTGAAGGAGACCACCAGCGCCCGCGCCCGCACCCGGTCGATCAGCGTCCGCAGCGCCCCCTCGCACCGCCGGCGCGAGTTGAACGGGCTCTTGCGCGTCCGGCAGTCCACGCGTTTGCGGGCCCGCCCGTACAGCTCCGGGTTGTCCCAGAGCGCCAGCGTCTCCCACACGTGGTAGTTCCCCAGGTACGAGTGCTGGTTGTACGGCGGGTCGATGTAGGCGACGTCCGCCTCGAAGACCCCCGCCGCCTCCAGCGCATCCATGCACAGCGCCCGCCCCTTCCCCGCCGCGGCCCGCGGCAGCACCGCCGGCACGCGCAGCTCCAGCCGGTTGAACGCCCGCGGGGGGTACGCCTTCAGGTACGCCATCTGCACCGCCGCCGTGCAGTCCACCCGGTCCGCCGCCTCCATCAGCGACGCCAGCAGCACCGCCTCGAGCTCCGGCTCCAGCCCCTTGCCCGCGATCCTCTCGCGGATCGTCTCGATCCGCGCGCCGTTGCGCGGGTGGAAGTACCGGGCCTGCACGCAGTACGCGTCCGCGAACCACCCCGGCTCGCACGCGCCGTCGGGGATCGCGTTCAGCTCCCGCACCAGCGACTCCGCGGCCCGCAGCGTCCCCTCCGCGTCCGCCTGCACGTAGCACGTCGCCAGCACGTGCGCGAACGACAGCATGTCGTTGGCGATCACCCGGTACCCGGCGCGCTTCAGCGCGTGCCCCACCCGGCTCGTCCCCGAGAACAGGTCCAGCACCGTCCGCGCCCCCCGGACCGACCCCACGGCCTCCAGGATCTGGGGGAGCAGCAGCCGCTTTGAGCCCAGGTACTTGATCACGTCGCAGCCAACGGGAAGTGGGCGATGGGCAACGGGCAAGGCCGCGTCCGCGGCCCCCGGGGCCACTGCCTCCTCCCCGCTGCCCGCTGCCCGCTGCCCATCGCCTCTCCTCTCAGAACCGCTTGTGCGTCGGCCGCTCCTGCGGCGGCTTCAGGCCCAGGATCTGCCGCGCCAGGTGCAGGTCGCTCGGACGCGTGATCTTGATGTTCGTCGCCTCACCCCGCACCACGGCGACGCGCTCCCCCAGCCGCTCGACGAGCTGCGCATCGTCCGTGCTCGACAGGTCCGCCTGCCCGTACGCCCGCCGCAGCAGGCCGATCTCGAAGACCTGCGGCGTCTGCACCGCCACCAGGTTCGTGCGGTCCACCGTCTCCACCACCGCCCGCGCCGCCTCCTTCTTCGCCGGCCCCCCCAGGATCGCCGCCAGCGGGTCCGCATCCGTCTCCGGCAGCGGCTCGGGATCGACCCGCTTGAGCGTGTCCGCGACGTCCACCCCCGGGATCACCGCCGGGTGCTTCTCCGCCGCGGCCAGCACGCGATCGAGCAGCGCCTCGCTCACGCACGGCCGCGCCGCATCGTGCACCGCCACGTGCGTGATCCCCGCGTCCGCGGGGATCTCCGCCAGCGCGTTGCGGACCGTCTCGTAGCGGTGCGCCTCCCCGCCGACGCACAGCCGCACCCCCAGCAGCCCCAGCTTGTCCGCGTGCCGGAGCCGGAACTGCGACATCGCCTCCGGGTCCGCCGGCCCCGCGACGATGATCAGCCCCACCTCCGGCCGCTTCGTGAACAGCTCCACCGTGCGCTGCAGCACCGGCCGGCCGCCGAGGTCCTCGTCCAGCTTCGAACGCCCGGCCTCGCCCAGCGCGGCGGCCTCGTCCAGGTACCGGCGCGAAGCGCCCGCGGCGGGGATGATGACGGCAAGGTTCATGGCCCTACAGCGTATCGACCCACCTTCCGGGCCGGCGGTGGCCCCGTCGCCCGGCGGCCCCCCGCGCCGCCGCCGCCGCGCCCGCGGCCCACGGGCTGGAGCCCCCTGCGCCTATGATTCCCCGCTCTTTGACAACTGGGGCCGACATGGCGATCGACCGAGCAGGGAACGCACATCGTGGCGCGTCCAGGAGCATGCTGGCCTGGTAAAAAGCATGCACATGAATAGTTGCCAACAGCAACTACGCTCTCGCGGCCTAATTTAGGCCACGCTAACTTCGTCCGACGCCCGATAGGGTGAAGTTAGAAAGCATCGGGCTGGCTCACAAGCGGCGCAACCGGGCGCGTGAGCGAGGATCCATCCGGGTGCTGGGCCGAAGGGAAGGGTGCTGATGCCCGTCCCCAGGCCGAGATGAAACCATCAGATACACGCGTAGAGGCGGTGTGCCGACTGTCCGGGACAGGGGTTCGAATCCCCTCGGCTCCATTGGTTTTTCAGGAATCTCAGCGGACCATGCCCCCCGCCCGGTTCTCGGGCCGGTATCCTGCAATGGCGGAATACATGCCGCCGCGGGCGCGATAGGCACCCAGAGGAACGAAATCGATCGGGATGTGGGCCGCCGGCCCCGCCCGGCTCATCGCGTGTGATGAACGATCCGATTCCCGCACCGGGGGCATCAGGGGCTTGGAGAACACAGCATGAAGGGCACGAACAGGTCGTGGGTGTGGGGGATCATGGCATCCGCCGGGCTCGCCGGCACCGCCGCGCTCGGGCTCGCCGCCGAGGCTCCCGCGCCCGCTGAGATGAGCCAGCCGGGCCGCCGCGCCGCCGGCCCGCAGGTCGGCGAGGTCGCCCCCGAGTGGCAGACCGCCGACCCCGAGGGGAAGAAGCACAAGCTCTCCGACTACAAGGGCAAGGTCGTCGTCATGGACTTCTGGGCGACCTGGTGCCCCCCCTGCCGCCAGGCCATGCCCGGCCTGCAGCGCCTGCACGAGGAGTACAAGGACCAGGGCCTCGTCGTCCTGGGCATGAACTACGGCGAGCGGGCCAACGGCGACCCCGTCGGCTACATGAAGAAGAACAACTTCACCTACGGCCTGATGCTCAACAGCGAGGAGATCGCCAAGGCCTACGGCGTCACCGCCATCCCCGCCTTCTTCGTCGTCGGCCCCGATGGCAAGGTCATCCACCGCGCCGTCGGCTACAGCCCCGCGGGCGAGAAGGAGCTCGAGGAGGTCATCAAGGCCAACCTCCCCAAGAAGGACGGCAAGAGCTCCGGCGACAAGAAGGATGCCGGCAAGAGCGACCAGAAGTCGCCGTCGAGCACCGACGCCCAGCGCCCCGAGAAGAAGCCCGAGAAGAAGGAAGAGGGGAAGAAGTAACCCCTTCCCCCGCCGCCGATCATCGCACCCGAACGTGCAGACGCGGCGCGCCGGCCACCGGCGCGCCGCGTCCTTTTCTTTCCATACGGCCCCGCGTGCGCCCTCCCCGCCCCAGCCCATCACGGGCCCATCACGCCAGCGCGACCCCCGCCCTCCCCGCCCCCGCCACGTCCTCTTCCCCCGCCGCGCCGGCTCCCTGCTCCTCCTCCGGCGCCGGCGCCTCCCACGCCCCGCCGCACTCGGCGCACGTCGTCACCCCCTCCGCATCCGGCTCCAGCTCCCGCAGGCTGTACGCGCACGCCGGGCACACCCCCTCCCGCAGCATCGCACGCTGCACCGCCCGCATCTGCCTCCCCTCCAGCAGCCGCCCCACCGCCACCCCGACCAGCGTCACCGCCAGCAGCGGCGCGGCCACCTCTGCCGCGGCCAGCGCCATCGCGACCAGCCGCAGGCACGGCATCGCGTGCCGCACCGCCTCCGGCAGCAGAAGCACATCAATCAAGAACGTCAGCAGCAGCGACAGCACGCACCGGGCACTCCCCCCGCCCGCGGCCGTCCGCCGGCCGCAGCGCAGGGAATGTGCAGATCGGCCACCGGACGCGATCGTCTGGATAAATCAGCCCCCGATACAAGGGGGTGTGGGAAGGAGAAGTGGGCGTCGCCTACCCCACCGTCTCCCGCTTCGGCTCGCGGCTCATCAGCCGCCCGATCCCCTCGATCGGGTCCATCCCCTCGAAGAGCACCGCGTGCACCGACTCGATGATCGGCAGGTCCACCCCCAGCTTCCGGGCCAGGTCGATCACCGACCTCGTCGTCGCCACTCCCTCGACCACCGATGTCGTCCGCGCCAGGTACTCGTCGAGGGCCTCCCCCCTCCCCAGGGCCTCGCCGCAAGACCGGTTCCGCCCCTCGGGCGAGAAGCAGCTCGTCGCCAGGTCCCCCACGCCGGCGATCCCGAAGAACGTCTCCGGCCTGGCCCCCAGGGCCGTGCCCAGCCGCGCGATCTCCGCCAGCCCGCGGGCCAGCAGGGCGCTCTTGGCGTTGTACCCCGCGGCCAGCCCGTCCACGATCCCCGCCGCGATCGCGATCACGTTCTTCACCGCCCCCGCCAGCTCCACCCCCAGGGTGTCCTCGCTGGTGTACACCCGAAGCCAGCTCGTCGTGAACAGGCGCTGGACCCGGACGGCGAAGTCGTGGTCCTCCGACGCCGCGATCATCGTCGCCGGCAGACACCGGGCCAGCTCCGCCGCGATCGTCGGACCCGACAAAACCCCGAGCGGCCTCCCCCCCGCCCCGGCCCCCTCTCCCAGCACATCGCTGACGATCTGCGTGGGGCGGAGCAGCGTGCGGTTCTCGATCCCCTTGGCGACCGACACCACCCCGACCCCTGCACCGACGTGCGGCCGGAGCCCCTCCCACACCCCCCGGATGAACTGCACCGGCACCGCGGTGACGATCAGCGAGGCCCCGGCGAGAGCCTCCTCCCCGGATGCGGTGATGCGCACGGATTCTGGCAGGGTAAACCCTGGGAGCCGCGGGCTCTGGCGGGTCTGGGCCAGGTGGTCGGTCTCCTCGCGGCTGTGCCCCCACATGACCACCTCGGGCCCGCCGTCCGCGCCCGCCGCGGCGGTGAGAGCGCCGGCGCAGACCAGCCCCATCTGCCCCACGCCCAGAATGACGACCCGCTCGCGGCCGGGTGCCCGCGGGGGGCCGCCGGCGCGGCGTGATTGAGAAGATGGGGAACCGGGGTTTCTCGGTCGGGGGGCGCGGCTCATGATCCCGGAGGGTATCAGTTCCGGGCCGGCACCGAACCGGGGCTGTTGCACGGCCGTACACCTTGCGCTGGGCGCTGTCGTCCGCGGCTACCATAACGCCCCTCGCGCGGGCGGATGAGAGCACGTTCGTGCGGCGACGGTCGCGCAGCAGCAGGATGTCGCGCGAGGGAGTGGGGGGCGGACCCCGGTTCTCGGGGAACGCGGGAACGGGAGGGATGGGGAGGGGGGCAGGCCACGATGGAGCCACTCTCGATGTCCACCCTCACGGGGTCCACAGCGCCGGCGCACGCCCACCCGCACTCCCACGACGGCCACGCCCACGGCGACGGCCACCGTCACGCGCACAAGCACAAGCACGAGCACAAGGGCCACACCCCCGGCACCGGCGGGGGGATGGAGTGCTGCTCGCACCACAACGTCGATATCGAGCGCAACGTCATGCGCTACCTCATCGGCGGCGTGCTGGTGCTCGCCAGCGTCGTGGCCCACTGGCTCTTCCGGGATTTCATCCCCGAGGAGATCGCCCGCATGCCCGCGCTGCTGGGCGCCCTGATGCTGGCGTACGACCTGTTCCGCGCCGCCATCGGCGAGGTCCGGGCCGGCTACGCCTCCACCAGCTCGCTGGCCTCCCTGGCCATCCTCGCCGCGATCGCCACCTTCCAGTTCGAGGTCGCCGGCGGCCTGGCCTTCATCCTGCTGGTGGCCGACTCCTTCGTCCGCCAGCGCGCCCTGGGCGCCCAGCGGGCCATCGAGGCCCTGGTCGGCCTGACCCCCGACGTCGCCCGCGTCGTCCGCGACGGGCAGGAGGTCGAGGTCCACCTCTCGGAGGTCCGCGTCGGCGACGTCGTCCGCGTCCGCCCCGGCGAGAACCTCCCGGTGGACGGCGTGGTCGTCAGCGGCCTCTCGACCCTCAACCAGGCCGCCCTCACCGGCGAGGCCGCCCCCCACGAGGTCCAGCCCGGCGAGCCCGTCTACGCCGGCACCACCAACCTCTCGGGGATGATCGACCTCCGCGTCACCCAGGTCGGCGCCGACACCACCATCGGCAAGGTCCAGGAGCTGATCCGCGAGGCCGAGCAGTCCAAGAGCCCGCGCCAGCTCATCATCGAGCAGGTCGCCCGCTTCTTCGTCCCCGTCACGCTCATCGTCGCGGCCTTCGTCTGGTTCTTCACGAAGAACGTCGGGATCGCCATCACCGTCCTGGTCGTCGCCTGCCCCTCGGCGCTGCTGCTGGCCAGCCCGATGGCGATGGTCGCCGCGTTCGCCTCCGCCGCCCGCCTGGGCATTCTCATCAAGCGGACGAACTACCTCGAGGCCGCCGCGGGCGTCGACACCATCGTCTTCGACAAGACCGGCACGCTGACCACCGGCAAGTTCGCCGTCAGCCGCCTGGTCCCCGCCGAGGGGGTTGACGGGGCCGAGCTGCTCATGGCCGCGGCCAACGGCGAGCAGCACTCCAACCACCCGCTGGCGAAGTCCATCCTCCAGACCGCCGAGTCCGCTCGGATCAAGCCCGACGGCACGAGCGACTTCGAGGAGGTCCACGGCCGCGGCATCCGCGCCACGACCACCATGGGCACGCTGCACGTCGGCCGGGCCAGCTGGATTCGCGAGCAGTTCCCGGCCCTGGCCGACGAGATCAAGGCCGTCGAGCCCCGCATCGAGGGGATGACCGGCGTCCACGTCGTCCGCGACGGGAAGTACCTCGGCGTCGTCGGCCTGGAGGACCGCATCCGCGCCAACGCCAAGCACGTCATCGAGCGGCTCCGCGAGCTGGGCGTCCGGCGCGTGGTCATGTTCACCGGCGACCGCATGAGCGTCGCCGAGCGCGTCGGCCGCGCCCTGGGCGTGGACGCCATCGAGGCCGAGTGCCACCCGGAGGAGAAGCACGCCCTGATCCAGGAGCTGGAGCGCTCCGGCCGGCGCGTGATGATGGTCGGCGACGGCATCAACGACGGCCCGTCGCTGGCCGAGGCCGACGTCGGCGTCGCCATGGGCCTGGGCGGCTCGGACATCGCCGCCAACTCCGCCGGCGTGGCCCTGATGAACGACGACCTCTCCCGCGTGCCGTTCCTGGTCGAGCTCGGCCGGCGCACCCGCGGCATCGTGGTCCAGAACATCGCCGCGTCGATCATCATCGCCATCATCGGCCTGACGCTCGCCGCCACCGGCGGCCTCGAGGCCGCCTTCGGCACCATGGCGATCCTCGTCGCGGGCTTCTACCACGTCGTCGGCGACGTCTTCGTCATCGGCAACAGCTTCCGCCTCTTCCGCTTCGGCGAGGCCTTCACCGAGTCCGGCGCCATGCCCATGGCCCCCGCCGCCCCCGCCCCGAAGCCCGAGGGGAGCACCCGCCAGCGGATGGTCCTCAGCGGCGTCTGACCCGCGCCGAGAATCTCAAGTTCCCACCAGCGAGCCCGGCCTTTGCCGGGCTCGCTGTCGTTCCGGCCCGCATCCCCCTCCGCCGGGGTCAAAGGCGACGATCACACACCGGTGTGTCCTCAACATCGTGGTCCGCGAAGAAATACGACCAACGGGCTTGATCCCCCCCTCCCTTGTACCGTGGCAACCGGGGCCGATTCCCGAACAGGCCAAAGGAGGACTTCTCATGCAAGTGAAGCGTCCAACTCACCGAACCGCGCTCGCTGTGGGCGCCATCGCCCTGCTCACCATGTGCCTGCCGCGGGCGCACGCACAGCCGATTGATGTTGCACAGGCGTGGACCCCGACGGTTCCGCGCAACAACGGGCCGTGAGCTGGTCGTGGGCGCCCCCTTCGAGTCCGGCCCCAACCACGAGTACCGCGGCGCGGCCTACGTCTTCTCCGGCGGCACCGGCGAGCTGCTCCGCACGTTCTACTCCCGGCGCATCAACTTCGCCCCGGGGCAGTTCGGCCACTCCGTCGGCGCCGCCGGCCCGACCTCCCCCTCCCGGCGCGGGGTGGTCCTCGTCGGCGACCGCTACGCGGCCCACCCTCTCCCGGATACCAACCGCGGCGCCGCGTACGCCTATCTCTTCTGCCGCGCCGACGCCGACGCCGACGGCCGGATCAACTCCAACGACATCTCCCGCTTCCTCTCCGGCTGGATCCGGACCGTCGGCTCCCCGCCGGGCACGCTCCCGCCCCCCGGCGTGCACCACGGCGACTTCGACGGCGACGGCCAGGTGACCCCGGCCGACATCTCCGAGTTCCTGAACCAGTGGCTCCAGGCGGTCAGCGCGGGCGGGTGCCTCTGACGTGTCACCGCCGCGGCCGTCACGCCGACCCGAGCAGCCCCTTGAGGATCAGCATCGCCACCCCGAAGTAGATCAGCAGCCCGGAGACGTCCATCAGCGTCGCGATGAACGGCGTGCTGCTCGTCGCCGGGTCCAGCCCCAGCCGGCGCAGCAGGATCGGCAGCAGCGACCCGATCAGCGTCGCCCACGTCACGATCAGCACCAGCGCCAGCGCCACCAGCAGCGCGACCCGCCAGTACAGCTCCCCGTAGTCCCACCACCCCAGGTAGTGCCACACCAGGATCCGCAGCGCCCCCAGCGTCCCCAGCAGCAGCCCCAACGTCAGGCCGATCGCCAGCTCCTTCTTCAGCACCCGGATCCAGTCCGACGTCTCCACCTCCTGCAGCGCCAGCGCGCGGATCAGCAGGCTCGCCGCCTGCGACCCGGAGTTCCCCCCCGAGGAGATGATCAGCGGCACCAGCAGCATCAGGAACTTCACGTCCTGGAACGGCTCGGCGAACCCCTCCATCACCGACGCGGTCACCATCTGCCCCGCGAACAGCACGCACAGCCACACCGCGCGCTTCCGGATCATCTCCCCGAACGGCGCCTGCATGTACGGCTCTTCCAGGGCCTCCACGCCGCCGAGCTTCTGGATGTCCTCCGTCGCCTCCTCCTCCGCGACGTCGGCGATGTCGTCGTGCGTGACGATCCCCAGGAGCACCCCGCGGCTGTCCACCACCGGCAGCGCGACGCGGTCGTACCGCGTCAGCATCCGCACCGCCTCCTCCTGGTCCTGGTCGGCCCGCAGCGCGATGACGTTGCCCGTGGAGATCTCGCTGATCCGCTTCTGGGGGTCCGCCAGCAGCAGCTGCCGCAGGCGGACGTCGTTGATCAGCTTCCCCTCCTCGTCCACCACGTAGACGACGTTGATCGTCTCCGCGTCCCGCCCGTAGCGGCGGATGTGGTCGATCGCCTCGGCGACGGTCCACTCCGCCTTGACCCGCACGTAGTCCGGGGTCATCAGCCGGCCGACGCTCTCCTCCGGGTAGCCGAGGATCGCCTGCACCCGCCGCCGCTCCTCCGGGTTCAGCGAGGCCATCAGCCGCCTGGCGACCACCGGCGGCAGCTCGTCCAGCAGCCGCGCCTGGTCGTCCGGCTCCATCCCCTCCACCACCCGCACCGCCGCCTCCCCCAGCTGCTCGACCAGCGCCTCCTGCTTCTCGGGGTCCAGGTACGAGAAGACCTCGCCGGCGTCGTCCCTGGGCAGGAAGCGGAACAGGATCGCCGCCTCCGCCGGCTCCAGGTCCTCCACCAGCTCGGCGATGTCGGCCGCGGGGATCCCCCGGATCGCCGCGCGCAGCTCGCTGTACGCGCCGCTGCGCAGCAGCTCCAGGATCTCGGGCTCGATGAGTTCCGCGGTCGGGTTCACGCGCCGGTCTCCACTCAGCGGCGAGTTTACGCACGCCGCGCCCGCCGCCTGAACCTAAACCAGCCCCTCGAGCCCGCTCAGCCCGATCGGCTCGGGCGTCCAGAACGGCTCCGCCGCGGCCGTCCCGATCCGCGAGCCCATGAACCGCCCCGCCGCCGTCACCCACTCGACCACCTGCCGGTTCGCCTGGTTGGTGACGAACTGCGACTCGTACGCCAGGATCGACCGCAGCTTCTGCTCCTCGAACCCCGTCGTGTCGATCAGGAAGCTCGGCGTCGGCACGATCCGCAGGTGCGTGGCGAAGTAGTAGATCAGCCACTTGGGGTAGATCGGCGGCTTTCCCCCGTCGCCGGGCATCGAGATTTTCGTCAGTTTCGCGTCGAAGCGAGCATCCTCCACGATCCGCGTCACCGCCCGGTGGTCCGGGTGGGCGTCCTGCGGGTACGGCACGAAGACCACCTGCGCCTGCGTCGCCCGGATCACCCCCGCCACCAGGCGCCGCGCCTCCAGCGTGTGCTGCACGCTTCGGTTGGGGAGCCCCGTCCCCCCCAGCAGCACCCGGGCGACCGGGTTGCTCCCGTCCGGCGGCGAGAGCAGCCGCGCCGCCTCCGCCGCCTCCGCCGCCCGCTTCTCCACCGTCCCGTGCGGCGTCGGCTCCCCGTTGGTCATGTCCAGCAGCGTCACCGCGTGCCCCTGGGCCGCGAGCTTCGCCACCGTCCCCCCCATGCCGAGTTCCTGGTCGTCCGGGTGCGGGCCGACCACGAGGATGTTCGCCATATCACCGCCGCTCCTCTTTGGGTCGCGTCAATCCGTCGGCCTGCCGCCCACGACCACGAGGCCCAGCAGCTCCTGCGCCGGCGCCCACCCCTCGGCCGACTCGGCGTCGGCCTCAGCAGCGGCAGTGGGGGGGGCGGCGGGGGATTGGACGATCTGCGCCAGCACGATCGCCTCCGGGTCCCTCGCGGCGAAGAACCCGCCCCCGCCCCGGAACGGCTCCCCGTGCCGGTCGTAGAAGCTGCTGAGCTTCATCTCCAGCGTCTCCCCCACGCCGATCATCTCCACCGGCCGGCTGTACCACGCGTTGAGCCACAGCCGCCCGGGCCCGATCGGCGTCGCGGTGGTGTTGGTCAGCCAGATGGTGTTCGCCCGGCGGAAGACCTGCACATCCAGCGTCCGCGACTGCGTCAGCGCCGACGGGTACGGCGGGCTCGCCCGCGATGGGTCCATGCGGGCGGCGCAGGCGGTCAGGCTGAGCGCCGCGGCCATGCCGAGGACGGCCGCGGGCGCGCCGCGGCCGAGGATCACGTCGGTGAGGGGTAATTTTGGCACGCCCCTATAGTCTCACCAATGTCCTGCCACGGCAACAACGCGACCGCCCCCAGCCCCGCGATCGCCCCGGGGGCGGAGGCGATCGACACCGCCGCGGTCGCCGCGGAGATCGGCCGCCGGGGGGTGGGGGGGGTGGACCCGCGTCTGCGGGCCCTGGTCCCCGCATTCGACGCCCCGTTCTTCCAGGCGGGGCTCGCGGGCTACTCCGACGCCGCGATGCGGATCATCGCCCGCCGCCACGGCTGCCCCTTCTGCGTCACCGAGGCGCTGCTGGACCGGGTCCTGCTCGCCGGCGGACGCGGGTTCAACAAGGCCGACCTGGAGATGCTCCGGGACAACGTCCCCGGCGGGGATGAGGACCGCCCGACGGCGGGGCAGATCATCGGCTCGGACCCCGACGAGATGGCCGCGGCCGCGCTGAAGATGATCGAGCAGGCCGCCCGCGCCGACCGGGAGTACCGCGCGCTGGCCTACGGCGCGGGGGGATTCCCGAAGAGCACGCACGTTGGCGATCTTGAGCACGTGGCGTGCGGGGAAGAGGGGTTCGCCACGGAGATCACGGAGTGCACGGAGGAAGACAGGGAGAGAGTCAGCAGCGTCGGAAGCGCGGGTCGGGGGTCCGGGATGGTGCGTCAGATCGCGGCCTCGTCCACCCATTCCCCTGTCCGTGATCTCCGTGCCCACCGCGGTGAAATCTCTTCTACTCCGAGGACATTCGAAGTCATCGACGTCAACCTCGCCTGCCCCGTCAAGAAGATCAAGAACAAGGCCCGCGGCGGGCACTGGCTCGGCGAGCCGCGGGGGGCGATCGAGATCCTCCGGGCGGTGCGCGAGGCCGTGCCGCGGGAGATCCCGTGCACGGTCAAGCTCCGCCGCGGCTTCGACGACACGCCCGAGATGGCCAGGAACTTCGAGGTGATCTTCAACGCGGCGTACGAGCTCGGCTACGCCTGGGCCACCGTCCACGCCCGCACCGTCGAGCAGCGCTACATCGGCCCCAGCCGCTGGGCGTTCCTCCGCGACCTCGTGAGCCGCCACCCCGACAGGCTCATCTTCGGCTCCGGCGACGTCTGGGACGTCCACGACATCTTCCGCATGATCGCCTACACCGGCGTCCACGCCGTCAGCGTCGCCCGCGGCTGCATCGGCAACCCGTGGATCTTCCGCCAGGCCCGCCAGATGATGGCCGGCAATCCCCCGCTGCCCCCGACCATCGCCGAGCAGCGCGAGGTCCTCGAGCAGCACTTCGCCCTCTCGGTCGCTTTGAATGGAGAGGAGCTCGCCGGCCGCATGATGCGCAAGTTCGGCATCCGCTTCGCGGCCCACCACCCGCGCCAGGAGGAGGTCCGCCAGCGGACGATCGCGGTGAAGTCCACACAGGACTGGCGCGCGGTGCTCGACGAGTTCTACGGCGCCGAGGTGGCGGCCAGATGAGCACGCGCTGGACGCTTGTCGCCGGGAACGCCCTCGATCAGCCGGGCGATGCGCTCGTCTGCCCGGCCAACGTGTACCTGAACCTCTCCGGCGGCGTCGGCGCCGACATCCTCCTGCGCTGCGGCGACGCGATGCAGCGGGAGCTGCACGCCGGCCTCGCGGAGTCGGGACGCCGGTTCGTGCAGCAGGGCGACATCGTGGTCACCTCCGGCGCGGGAACCGGCTTCGCGCACGTGCTCCACGCCGTGGCGGTCGACGGCTTCTACCGCACGTCGGTCGAGACCGTCTCGCGCCTGGTGGAGGCCTCGCTGATGCGTGCCGCCGAACTCGGCTCGGCCGCGGTGGTCCTCACCGCGCTCGGCACCGGCCACGGCCGCCTCCCGATCGCGAAATTCGGTGCGGCCGTGCGGCCGCTCGTCGGGATGAGTCGCCCGCCCATCGAGCGAGTTACCATCTGTGTTCGTCGCGAGGCCGAGGCGGATGAGATCCGCCGAGCACTCGGGTGATCATCTCCGCACGGGTGCGGCCGCGCCGAAAGCAAAGGCATCATCCATGTTGACCATCACTGTCGACGACTACACCATCTCGACGATCGACGGCGACCCCCACGGCTGGCCGTTCCCGTGGCAGGGAAGCGGTGCGAAGATAACGGAGCGGTTGGAGATCGCGGGTGACACCGGTACTTGGTGCGGGCTCAAAATCAGTCACCGCGATAGGCCGGTTCTGGAGCTTGTCATCAAGTATCCATCTGAGTGGTGGAAGCCCGGCGTGCTCCTGGTCCCTGAGTCGAAGGTCGTCTTTCTGGAGGTGAGCGGCCGCATCTACATCTACGACCTCGAGGCCGGTCTCCAGATCGCGTACGAGCGCATCGACTTCCCCTCGTGGTGGTGGCACCGGGAGGGGGACACGGTCCTTCTTGTCGCCGAGCTCGATCTCATGGCGTGGGACATCAGCGGCCGCAAGCTTTGGTCAACCGACATCGAGCCGCCGCACGATGTGACCGTGCGCGATGGGGTCGTCCACGTCGACGCATTTAGCTTTGCAAGGTGGCGCAAGCAGGGTCGCTGGCGGTTCCCGATTCGGAGCGGGCCCGATGTTGCGATTATGGAGAGTGCGCCAAGCGCGTAAACCTTCACCAGGAGCGCCCCCTTGAGCAGTACCCAAATGGCAAGCATGGAACCGGTCATCGCCTCCTGGCGCCGCATCTTCCTCAGCCAGAAGCGTACCATCGACTCCGCGCTCGCCCAGCTCCCCGACGGCCTCCTCCACCAGCGCCCCGCCCCCCATATCAACTCGGTCGCCATCATCATCCGCCACCTCAGCGGCAACATGCTCTCGCGCTGGACCGACTTCCTCACCGCCGACGGCGAGAAGCCCTGGCGCGACCGCGAGCGGGAGTTCGCCGATGGGAACGAATCACGCGAGGAGCTCGTGGCCCTCTGGGAGCGGGCCTGGGCTACGGCCCTCGCCGCCGTCGAGTCGCTCACGCCCGCCGACCTCGCCCGCACGGTCGTGATCCGTGGCGAACCTCACACCGTCCCCGACGCCGTGAACCGCCAGATCTCCCACTATGGCTACCACGCCGGCCAAATCATGCTCATCGCGCGGATGCTGGTGGGCAATCAGGGTTGGAACTGGGTCACGATTCCCCTAGGCGGGAGCGAGCAATTCAACCAGGAAATGCCGAGCCGGTTCGGCCCCAGCTCCGTGTAAGCCCGCGGCCGCCGCTGGACCCCCGTACCGTGAGGCGCGGCTCATGGAGATCGATCCTGAGCCCGGCGACAGGAGACCTAGCCTCACCCATTCCAAGAACAGGAGTGAGGCATGCACACTTCAGCACTCGCCTGCGTGGCCGCGGCGGCCGTTCTCGCGTTGGGCCCCGTCCCGGCTTCCTTCGGGCAGCAGGAGCAGCCGGAGCAGCAGAGGCGGCAGCGCCAGGCCGCCCCACCCGACACGGTCACCTCCAGCGTCGGCGAGCTCCGCATCCAGCGCCTCGCCACCCTGGAGTTCCCCTGGGCCATCGCCATGCTCCCCGACGGGCGGCTGCTGATCACGGAGAAACCCGGGCGGCTCCGCATCTGGGATAGCGGCCAGCTCTCCGAGCCCATCCGCGGCGTGCCGGAGGTCGTCCACCGCGGCCCCGAGGACCAGGGCGGCCTCCTCGACGTCGAGGTCGATCCGGACTTCGAGCAGAACGGCTTTATCTATCTCTCCTTCGCCGAGGCCGCGGAGCAGCAGTCCTCCGAGATCGGTGAGACCGGCGACTACCGGCTCGGCTCCATGGACCCGTCGGACAACATCATCCGCGGCGGCGCGGTCGCCCGCGCCCGGCTGGAGGAGGGCGAGCTTCGCGACCTCCGCGTCATCTGGCGGCAGACCCCCAAGACCCTCGGGCGGGGGCACCTCGGCCACCGCATCCTCTTCGCCCCCGACGGCACGCTGCTGATCACCTCCGGCGACCGCATGCGCTTCGACCCCGCCCAGGAGCTCGCCTCCAACCTCGGCAAGGTCGTGCGCATCAACCCCGACGGCTCGATCCCGCAGGACAACCCCTTCGTCGGGCAGGAGGACGCCCGCGAGGACATCTGGAGCTACGGCCACCGCAACATCCTGGCCGCGGCCATCGACCCCTACTCCGGCCGGCTCTGGGCCTTCGAGATGGGGCCCCTGGGCGGCGACGAGGTGAACCTCGTCCGCCGCGGCCGCAACTACGGCTGGCCGCTGGTCGGCGACGGCGCCCACTACGGCGATCCTGGCGTCCCCACCGCGCTGACCGTGATGCCGCTCCACGCCACCAACGCGCAGTACGAGGCGCCGGTGCGAACCTGGACGCCGGTCGTCTCCCCCTCCGGCGCGGCCTTCTACACCGGCACGCTCTTCCCCGGCTGGCGCGGCAGCGTCCTCGTCGGCGGCCTGTCGTCGCAGGCGATCGTGCGGCTGGCCTTCGACGGCGAGAACATCGCCCTCGAGGAGCGGATCGACATGGGCCGGCGCATCCGCGACGTCCTCGAGGCCCCCGACGGCTCGATCCTGGTCATCGTCGATGACGCCAGCGGCGACCTGCTGCGCCTGACGCCCGTGGATGCGGGGCAGCCGCAGCGCCAGCGCTGAGGTCCGCGCTCACTCAAGCGTCTTTGGCCGCTTCGCCTTTTCCGCGAGCCTGCTTGCCAGCTTGGCTCTGCGCTCGGCCCACCACTGGGGTGTGACCGCTTCGGCCGGGCCGGAGTTCAGCCCCTCGAGCAGCAGCCGTTCGAGTTGCTCCCGGGCCTCGTCCCGCTGATCCGCGGGGTTCACAGAAACGGGGCGCACGGGCTCCTGGCGCGAGTTGTTCGTTCTCTTCGGTTTGGCCACGGCGGCGTCCTCCCGGCGCAGGGTACCGCCGCGCAGCCGCGCCCGCCATCCTTCAGCACTCGGCACGCTTACGCGTTCGGCCGCCCGCCCCCATTGCCGATCCCCACCGGCACGCCCACCACCCCCGTCGGCTGGTTCGGCTGCGGCGGGGCGGTGATCGGTGCCGGCCCGCCCGCCCCCGCCACGCCCGCGACCCCCCCCACGCCGCCCGTCGCCGTCCGCGGCGCGTGGTCCGCCTCCTCCAGACGCACCGACGCGGTCTTGGGCCCCTCCGCCTCCGGGTAGGCCACGCGCCCGTGATAGATGCTCGCCAGCGTCTTGCTCACCGCCTCGACGACCGTGTTCAGCTCCCGCAGCGTCAGGTCGCAGTCGTCGAACTGCCCGTCCATCAGCCGCTTCTGGGCCAGCGCCCGCACCACCGCCTCGATCCGGCTGGGCGTCGGGCTGGCCATCGACCTCGCGGCCGACTCCACCGCGTCGCAGAGCATCACGATCGCGACCTCTTTCGTCCGCGGCTTCGGCCCCGGGTAGCGGTACTCGATCTCCTCCGGCTGGCTCAGCACCGGGTCCGCGCCCCCGCCCCCCCCACCC
>JBIQJK010000231.1:0-3147 GCA_044507535.1 Planctomycetaceae bacterium
CGGGGGGGACGCGGGCGACGAGGGGGGTGCCGGCGGGGGTGGCGCAGGCGAGGTCGATGGCGTCGCCGCGGTGTTCGATGGCGGTGATGGTGACGGGGATGGCGGTCGCGGCGTCGGCGGGGCCGGGGCGGAGGGCGTGGGGGCGGATGCCGAGGGTGGCGGGCTTTCCGATGCGGGCGGCCGCGGCGGGGGCGAGGTGCGGGGGGAGGGGGATGATGGCGGGGGCGGCGGAGGGCGTCGCGCCGGTGGGCTCTTCGACGAAGACGAGGCCGGGGGCGTCATTCTCTCTCCCCCCCCCACTGCCCGCCGGCGCCCCCCCACTGGCGCGTTCGATGCGGCCGGGGATGAGGTTCATCGGCGGGGAGCCGATGAAGGCGGCGACGAAGCGGTTGGCGGGGGCGTGGTAGACCTCCAGCGGCGGGCCGACCTGCTGGAGGACGCCCGCGGCCATGACGGCGATCGAGTCGCCGAGGGACATGGCCTCTTCCTGGTCGTGGGTGACGTAGAGGGTGGTGGCGCCCAGGCGTGCGAGGAGGGCTTTGAGCTCGGCGCGGGTGGAGAGGCGGAGTCGGGGGTCGAGGCTGGAGAGGGGCTCGTCGAAGAGGAAGACGGCGGGCTCGCGGACGATGGCGCGGCCCAGGGCGACGCGCTGGCGCTGGCCGCCGGAGAGCTGGGCGGGGCGGCGGGGGAGGAGGTCGGAGAGGCCGAGCATGGCCGCGGCGGCGCGGACGCGGCGGTCGATCTCGGCGCGGGGGAGTCGGCGCATGCGCAGGGGGAGGGCCAGGTTGCGCTCGACGGAGAGGTTGGGGTAGAGGGCGTGGGACTGGAAGACCATGGCGACGTCGCGGTCGCGCGGGGGGAGGCGGGTGACGTCGCGGCCGGCGATGGCGACGCGGCCGGCGGTGGGGTCCTCGAGGCCGGCGATCATGCGGAGGGTGGTGGTCTTTCCGCAGCCGGAGGGGCCGACGAGGGCGACGAGGGCGCCGGCGGGGACGCGGAGGGAGAGGTCGCGGACGGCGGGCGCATCGGCGGGCGCGCCGGGGTAGACCTTGAGGAGGTTGTGGAGGGCGAGCTCCGCCATATGGGCCGGTTGACTCCTGCTCATGCCGCGTGGGTGCGGGGCGCATAGTACATGAGAGGCGCGGCGGGCGCGTCGCGGGCGGCGGACCGGGCGCCGAGCGGGAAGACCAGGGCCGTGACGCACGAGGATCATCCTTCGGTCTGGAGCATCGTCGAGGACTCGTTCGACCCGGCGTCGGCGCGCTCGTACGAGGGGCTGTTCACGCTCGGCTCGGGGTACCTGCACGTGCGGGGCTCGGTGGAGGAGCACTTCGCCAATGCGCCGCAGAACATGGAGTACATCCGGGACCCGCTGACGGGGTCGGGGGAGCCGTTCAAGCGGGCGGCGGCGCACTGGGGGACGTACATCCCGGGGGTGTACGGGCACCACCCGCTGCTGAACACGGAGCTGATCAACCTGCCGTACTTCCTGGAGCTGGCGCCGGTGATCGACGGGGAGCGGCTGGACGCCCGGGCGTGCGACCTGGAGAGGTGGCGGCGGGTGCTGCGGCTGGACACGGCGAGCCTGCACCGGACGGTGCGTTGGCGGACGGCGTCGGGGAAGCGGGTGGAGGCGCGGTTCGAGCGGTTCGTCAGCGCGGCGAGGCCGCACCTGTGCGTGCAGCGGATGAGGCTGCGGAGCGACGCCCCGGCGGAGGCGGTGATCGAGGCGGGGCTTGATGCGGACGTGCGGACCAACGGGCACGACCATTTCAAGGCGATCCTGATGGAGCCGATCGGGGAGGCGGGGCTGGCGTGCCGGCTGCGGACGGACGCGGGGGACCAGGTGGAGGTGTGGACGCGGCTGTCGGTGTCGGCGGAGGCGGAGATGAGCCGGGAGGTGGAGACGCGGACGGGGACGCTGCGCGCGGAGCTCGGGCTGCCGGCGGGCGAGTGGCTGACGGTGGAGAAGCGGTCGGCGATCGCGACGAGCCTGGACGGTGACGAGCGCGGGGCGGAGGCGTACCTGAAGGAGGCGGAGGGGAAGTCGTACGAGGAGCTGTTCGAGGACCACCGGGCGGTGTGGGCGCAGCGGTGGCGGAGGTCGGACGTGGAGGTGGACGGGGACGAGGGGTCGCAGCAGGCGCTGCGGGCCGCGCTGTACCACCTGCACCGGGCGCACCCGGGGCAGGATGCGAAGGTGTCGATCGACGCGAAGGGGTACGCGGGGGAGGCGTACTGGGGGCGGTTCTTCTGGGACAGCGAGCTGTACCTGCTGCCGTTCTACCTGTACACGGACCCGCCGCTGGCGCGGACGCTGACGCGGTTCCGGGTGAGCACGCTGACGGGGGCGAAGGCGAACGCGGCGCGGTACCGGTACGAGGGGGCGAGGTACCCGTGGGAGGCGGACCACCGGGGGGTGGAGTGCTGCCCGGCGTGGCAGTACCGGGACCTGCAGATCCACGTGACGGCGGATGTGGCGTACGCGCTGGCGCACGATGTTGCGGCGACGGAGGACTGCGATTTCCTGGAGCGGGATGCGGCGCGGGTGTGGGTGGAGACGGCGCGGTACTGGATGAGCCGGATCGACCGGCGACAGGGGGACGACGGGCCGCACCTGCTGGGGGTGATGGGGCCGGACGAGTTCACGATGCTGAGCTCGAACAACGCGTTCACGAACCGGATGGTGTCGCTGAACCTGAACCTGGCGGCGCAGTACGGGCACCACGGGGGGGCGACGGAGGAGGAGCGGCGCGCCTTCGCGCGGGTCGCGGAGGGGCTGAGGATCCCGCGGCTGCGTGCGGGCGACGGGGAGGGGCCGGACCTGGTGCTGCAGTGCGAGGAGTGGCCGGACCTGGCGGAGTTCCCGTTCGACGAGCAGTGGACGGACCGGACGAGGTCGATCTCGGCGCAGGTGAAGCTGGAGCGGCTGTTCCGGTCGCGGGTGATCAAGCAGGCGGACGTGCTGCTGCTGATGGCGCTGTTCCCGCAGGAGTTCACGGACGAGGAGGTGCGCCGGGCGTGGGATGAGTACGTTCCGCGCACCGCGCACGACTCGTCGCTGTCGGCGGGGGTGCACGCGCTGGTGGCGCTGCGGCTGAACCTGGACGACGAGGCGCTGGAGTACTGGCGGGGGGGGGCGCGGGT
>JBIQJK010000060.1:0-21616 GCA_044507535.1 Planctomycetaceae bacterium
GCCCCAGTGGAGCGCAAGCCCCGGCCGCTGTCAAATGGTTTCTACACGCCAGCTCCCAGCCCGTGCCACGCAGCCTCACTCGACCGGCTCGAGCTCGCGGGCCTTGTGCTGCATCTGCGCCTTGAGCCGGGCGAGGATCGACGAGTGCATCTGGCTGACGCGGCTCTCGGAGAGGTCCAGCGTGGCGCCGATCTCCTTCATGGTCATCTCCTCGTAGTAGTAGAGGATGACGATCAGCCGCTCGGCGCGGGACAGGCCCTTGGTGATCAGGTCCTTGATGTCCTTGCGCTGGATCTCGGAGAAGGGGTTGCGCTGCGACTCGTCCTTGATGACGTCGATCTCGCGGACGTCGCGGGAGCCGTCGGACTGGAAGCAGCGGCGGGTCAGGCTGAAGGTGCTGACCGCGGAGGAGTCGCGGACGAACTTGTCGAACTCCTCCCCGCTGAGCTGGAGCAGCTCGGCGAGCTCCTCGGGGGTCGGCTCGCGCCCGTGCTCCATCTCGAACTTCTGGCGGGCCTGCTCGACGCGGCTGGTGCGGTGGCGGACCAGACGCGGAACCCAGTCCATGGCCCGCAGCTCGTCGAGGATCGCACCGCGGATCCGCGGGGCGCAGTAGGTCTCGAACTTCACGCCGCGGTCGAGGTCGAAGGCGTCGATCGCGTCCATCAGGCCGAACAGGCCCGCGGACATCAGGTCCTGGATGTCCACCTCGTCGGGCAGACGCGTGCTGATCCGCTCGGCGTTGTAGCGCACCAGCGGCAGGAAGCGCTCCATCAGGTAGTTGCGGATCTCGCAGGACTGCGTCCGGCGGTACTCCATCCACACCTCCGCGATGGGCATGTCGTCGTAGGGGGTTGGCTTGTCGGAAGCCTCGGCGTGCTCGACGGCGTAGCGGCCGTGAGACCGCATCCCCACCGACATCGCCGAACCTCTCATCCTTGGCATGGTCCGCTCCTTGACCGATTCGACGCTCGCGGCCGCTGCCATAGCGCGCCGCATTGCTCCGTGCCCTGATGCCGGTCCCTGGCATGGGCCGGCAGAGTATACAGACTCTCACGCCGGGTGGAAGCCACCCGGAGAAATCTCAAACCATCACCACACTATCCACATCTTCCTTCTTGACTTTCGACACATCCCCGGGGCTGCCCCCGCCGGCCTCGTTCTGCAGGCCCCGCCGGTAGTTCTCGATCGCCTCCGCGACGGCGCGTTCCGCGACCAGCCCGACGCCCCAGCCCACGGCGTGGCACGCGAACATGCTCGCCACCGCCCTGAGCAGGATCGTCTCCGCCGGGTTGTCCGCCGCCAGCCCGGCCACGATCGCGACCGAGAAGGCCGACAGCCCCAGCGTTGCAGCAATCACTCGTGTCGGGCCACCCGGCGTCACTTCTTCTCCCTCGGCGCCGGCGGCACACACTGGCCGGCACGCGTCGCTCTCGATATCGGCCGCTGGCGCGGCTCAATCCACCTCATCGCACGCTCTTGAGCATTTCCCGCTGCGGTTCGCTCCCGTGGCCTCCCAGCAGCCTCGCAAACAGCCCAGACAGCCCCGTCGGGCCCGTTTCCCGCCCCACCGAACTCCTCCCCACCCCAATCTGTTGAGCCACGCGCATCGCGACCTGCCGCATGTCGCGGCTGGCCTCGCACCTAGGGTGCGTCAGGACGAACGGCCGCCTGGCCCGCACCGCCGACAGGACCCGCAAATCGTGCGCCACATGCCCCGCAAGCCCCAGCGGCAGGCCCAGGAAGCGCCCGCACACCGCCGCGACCCTTGCGTGGACACCCGCGGCCTCGGCCCCGTCGGCCACCTGGTTCACCAGGAGCGACAGCGGGACGCGGTGCTGGGCCTCCCCGCCCCCTCCCCCCGCCGGGGCCGTCCCGGCGGCGCGTGGCCCAGCCGCACACTTGATAAGTGCATACGCATCGGCGACCGCCGTGGGTTCCGGCGTCGTGACCACCAGGCCCAGGTCGGCGATGCGCAGGAACGACGTCACCGACGCCCCGACCCCCGCCGCGGTGTCGATCACCAGCACATCCGCGTCCTGCTCCAGCTCGGCCATCGCGTCCACCAGGCGCTGCCGCTGGGCCGCGGAGAGGTCCGCCATCCGGGCGATCCCGGCCGTCCCGGGCACCAGCGTGAACCCCCCCGGCGCTTGGACGGCGATGTCGCGCATGGACCGCCCGCCCCACCCCGAGCGCACCACCTCGTCCAGGCGCGCCCCCGGCATCAGCCCGCACAGCACGTCCGCGTTGGCCGTCCCCAGGTCCGCGTCCAGCAGCGTCACCCGGATGCCGAGCGCCGCCAGGGCGATGGAGATGTTCACCGCGATGTTCGTCTTCCCCACGCCCCCCTTCCCGGAGGCCACCGCGACGACCTTCGCCACGCGCGGGCCCCGCTGCTCCACCCGCGCCGGCCGGCCCTCCGGCTGGACCGCCACCGCAGCCCGCGACGGGCCCGACCCGGGCGCCGTCCTCGGCCGCTCCACCAATGCACGCAGGCGCGACGCCTGGTCCGCCGCGAGGGGCGACGCGGCGGGCACAGCGTCCGTCACCCGCGTGCCGCCGGCGCTCATCTGGCCAGCTCCCCGTCCAGGACGAGCCGCGCCAGGCGGTCCGCGTGCCCCGGCTCGATGTGGTCCGGGACCTCCTGCCCGGTCGTGACGAAGCTGAACTTCGCCCCAAGCCGCCCCGCGACGTTGATCACCACGCCGTAGCTCACCGCCTCGTCCAGCTTCGTCAGGATCAGCCGGTTGGGCTGCACCACGGCGAACTGCTCCGCCGCCCGGGCCATGACCGCCTCGCTCGAGGCGGTGGAGAGGACCAGGTGCGTCTCGTGCGGCCGGGCGGCCTCGATGAACGCCCGCAGCTCGTCGAGCCGCGGCGTGTCGTTTGGCGAGCGCCCCGCCGTGTCGATCAGGATCACGTCGCAGTCCGACAGCGACTCGCACGCCGCCTCCATCTCCGCCGGCGTCATCACCACCTTCAGCGGAAGCGAGATGATGTTCGCGTACGTGCGGAGCTGCTCGACCGCCGCGATGCGGTACGTGTCGGAGGTGATCAGCCCGACCTTCTTGCCGTACCGCAGCTTGTACGCCGCGGCCAGCTTGGCGATCGTCGTCGTCTTGCCGACCCCCGTCGGGCCGATCAGCGCGATCGTCAGCGCCCGCCCGTCGCCCCCGCGCGAGGGCGCGGCGACCGTCGGCGCCACCGGGATCATCGCCGCCAGGTGCCGCAGCATCGTCTGCCGGACGATCGACTCATCCGTCAGCTCCCCGGCGTTGAGCTCGTCGCGGACGGCGCTCACGATCCGGTCCGCCATCTCCCGCGCCACCTGCCCCTCCAGGAGCTTGAGGTAGTGCTTGAAGAGCGCCTCGGGCATCAGCCCCGCCGCCGGGGTCGGCGCGGAGCTCTGCAGCACCTGCCCCACCATCGCCTTGATCGTGGCCAGCTCCTGCTCCAGCGCGGTGCGGGCCGCGCCGTCCTGCGGGTCCATCCGGACCGGGGTGCGCAGGCGGTCGATCGATCTGGGGTTTCCCCGAGGTTCGATGACGCTCTCCGCCCCCGCCCGATCGGCCGCGGCGGCCCGCGAACGCTGGCGCACCGGCATGACCGCGACGGCCCCCTCGCCCTCGCGCGCCGCCGCGGGCGCGGAGACCGGCTCGGACGCCCGAGTCGGCGCAACCACAGGCTCGGCCTTCACTTGCGGCGCAGCGGCGCGCCGGTACGCGTCCACCGCAGCCGCCCGAGCCGGTGCCGCGACGACCGGCGCCTCCGCCGCGGGCGACGGCACCCGCGCGGCGCTGCGCAGGCGCGGCGCGGCGACGTTCACCTCGTCACTGGCGATGATCTCGACGGCCTTCCTCGCCCCCAGCCCGAACCACCCCCCGACCTTGACGCTGCGGGTGTGCAGGATGACAGCGTCCTTGCCGAGGTCTCTCTTGACCGCGACGAGCGCATCAGCCAACGTCTTGGCGCGGAAGGTCTTGAGTCTCATATCGCCATCCGTGGCTGCGAGACGGTGCGGGCGTCCAGTGCCCGAGTGAGAGAAATTTCAACGCGGCGATTCTCTGCCAAGCGCCCCCCCGGGGTCAACCCATCGGGGTTATCCACCGGTTCTTCACGTTGACGTAATCCCCGACGGCGCGCGAACCTTTCACCCTCGCGATGGTTCCTCACGCGGACATCGCCGGCGCGGGCCGCGCCTCCGACCCGGGCACGCCCACCAGCGCCACCGACTCGACCTCGACCCCCGAAACGATCTCGTTGTACCCCAGCACCGCAACGCTCGGCAGATGCGGCGCCACGATCTGCCGCACCACGGCGCGCACCTGCGGCGACGCCAGGATCACCGGCTGGTGCCCCCCCGCCGTCAACCCCTGGATGGCGCGCAGGATCTGCGCAGCAACCTGGTTCGCCACCCCCGCCGGCATCGTCAGCACCGTCCCGGATGCGGATCGATCGATGTACCCGTTGATCAGGTCCTCCAGCGCGGGGTCGAGCGTGATGCACACCAGCCGCGCCCCCCCACCCCCCCCACTCCCCGCTTCTTCCACGGGAACGGCGTACTGCTGACAGATCATCCGGCGCAGCCCGTTGCGGACGTACTCCGTCAAAACATCCAGGTCCTTCGTCCGCGGGCTCCAGTCGCTGAGCGTCTCGAGGATCGTCTCCAGGTCCCGGATCGGCACCCGCTCCCGCAGCAGGTTCTGGAGCACCTTCTGCAGCTCACCCGGCTTGACCATCGCCGGGACGACTTCCTCCACCAGTTTGGGGGATTTCTCCTTCAGCGTCTCGACGAGGTTGTTCACCTCCTCGCGGCTGAGCAGTTCGTCGGCGTGCTGCTTGACGACCTCCGTCAGGTGCGTCGCCAGGACGCTGATGGCGTCCACCACGGTGTAGTTCATCGTCTCGGCCCGGGTCTTGAGGGCCGGGTCGATCCACCACGCGTCGAGCCCGAAGGCCGGCTCCTTCGTCGGCGCCCCGTCGATCCGACCGGTGGCGATGCCGGAGTCCATCGCCAGCAGGCGGCCGGGTATGGTCCGGCCGGTGGCCACGATGCTGCCGCGGATCTTGATCCGGTACTCGTGCGGTGGCATCTGCATGTTGTCGCGGATGCGGACCGGGGGGAGGATGAACCCCAGCTCGGCCGCGAGCGTGCGGCGGATGGAGCTGATCCGCTCCAGCAGGTCCCCCCCCTGGGCGGTGTCCACCAGGCCGACCAGGCCGTAGCCGACCTCCAGCTCCAGGGTGTCGAGCTTGAGCATCGCCTCCGGGGGCGGGGGCTCGGGGCGGGCCTGCGTCTGGGCCGCGGCCTTCTGCTCCGCATCCGCCTTGGTCCGGCGGGTCGTCCGGTTCATGGTGTACGCCATCCCCCCCAGCACCGCCGCGGTGGCAAGCAGCGGCACGGTGGGGAGCGGCGTCGCGGCCAGCGCGACGAGGAACCCGGCGGTGATCGCCAGGCCGATGGGCTGGCTGGCGACCTGGCCGGTCAGCTGCCTGCCCAGGTCCTCCTTGGCCCCCGAGCGGGTGACGATCAGGGCCGCGGCGATGGCGACGACGAAGGCCGGGATCTGCGAGGTCAGGCCGTCGCCGATGGTCAGCATCGTGAAGACCTCGGCCGCCTGCCCGGCGGGCCAGCCGCGCTGCACGACGCCGATGAAGAAGCCGCCGGCGACGTTGATGCAGGTGATGATCAGCCCGGCGATGGCGTCGCCTCGGACGAACTTGCTGGCGCCGTCCATGGCCCCGAAGAAGTCCGCCTCCTGGTTGATCCGTTCGCGCCGGCGTCTGGCCTCGTCCTCCTTGATGACCCCCGCGTTGAGGTCGGCGTCGATGGCCATCTGCTTCCCGGGCATGGCGTCGAGGGTGAACCTCGCGGCGACCTCGGAGATGCGGGTGGCCCCCTTGGTGATGACGACGAACTGGACGATGACGAGGATCAGGAAGATGACCACGCCCACCGCCAGCGAGCTGCCGGCGACGAACTGCCCGAACGCGCTGATCACCTCCCCGGCGATGCCGATCGCCTCCTGGGGCGTCGCGGCGTCGGCGGTGAGGATCAGCCGCGTGCTGGCGACGTTGAGCACCAGCCGAAGCAGCGTCGTCGCCAGCAGCAGCGACGGGAAGACGCTGAAGTCCAGCGGCTCCTCCATGTAGATCGTCGTCAGCAGGATCAGGATCGCCAGGCTGATGTTGAAGCAGATCAGGATGTCCATCGCCCACGGCGGGAGCGGCACCAGCAGCACCCCCAGCAGCGCGATGAAGGAGAAGGGAACGATCAGCCCCCGGTAGCGGTTGATCGCGGCCAGCAGGCGCGACAGCCCCGGGACGCCCGCGGCGCCCGACGCCCTCAGTGTTGTCCCTGCCGCCTTGGCCAACTGCCCGTCTCCGCGTGGCACGGGCTTCCAGCCCGTGTCTTCCTCCCCATCAATCCCCCCCGCGAACCTCCGACATCACGGGCTGAAAGCCCGTGCCACCGCGGCCTACGCCGCCCTCCCCTCCAGCCGGTACACGTACGCCAGGATCTCCGCCACCGCCTCGTAGAACTCCGGGTTGATCTGCCGCCCCACCTCCACGCTCGCGAACAGCGCCCGCGCCAGGGCCGGCTTCTCGACGATCGGCACCCGGTGGGCCGCTGCGATCTCCCGGATCCGGAAGGCCATCCAGTCCGCCCCCTTGGCCACCACCCGCGGGGCCTCCATCGTCTTGGGGTCGTACTTGATCGCCACCGCGAAGTGCGTCGGGTTCGTCACCACCACGTCCGCCTGCGGCACCGCCTGCTGCATCCGCTGCATCATCATCTTGCGGGCCATCCGCATGCGCCGCCCCTTGGTCGCCAGGTCCCCCTCCATCGACCGCAGCTCGTCCTTGACCTCCTGCTTGGTCATCTTCAGCTCCTGCGTGTGCTGCCACCGCTGGAACCACCAGTCGATCAGCCCCAGCAGCAGCATGATCACCAGGATCCACACGCACAGCCGCAGGATGATCTGCAGCGCCAGCGCGACCGCCGGCGCGAGGTCGAGCATCGCCAGCCCGGCGATGTTGTGGTGCTCGGACTCCACCACCATCGACGCGATCGTCAGGATCAGCACGAGCTTGGCGATGTTCACCCCCGTCTTGACGAGGTTCTTGCGCCCGACGATCCGCTTGATCCCCGCCGCCGGGTTGAACCGGTTGAGCTTGGGGCGCAGCGGCTCGAGCGTCAGCAGCGTGCCGACCTGGACGTACTGCGCCAGCGCCGCGACGGCGAACATCAGCAGCGCGAACGGCCCGATGATCCACGCCGCCCGCGTCCCCGCCCACGCCATCGCCTCCATCGCCCCCCGGACCGACGCGAGGTCCTCCAGCGGCGCACTCCCCAGCATCCGTCGGAGCACCGCGGCGCACCCGGTCACCATCCCATCCCCCAGGACCAGCAGCAGCACCAGCGCGCCGATGAGGTCGATGGCCACGCCCAGGTCCTGGCTCTTGGCGACCTGCCCCTTGGCGCGCGCGTCGCTGCGGCGTTTCGCCGTCGGCAGCTCCGTCTTGTCGCCCAGGTCCTCCGCCATCGCTCCCTCGCCTCTACCTCCCCGTGGACCACACCAGCATCGCCCGCAGCCCGCGCTGCATCTCCTCCCCCACCGCGTCCCCCACCGCGTACACCGCCGCGGCCAGCGCCATGAACCCCAGCACGATCTTCACCGCGAACCCCACCGAGAGGATGTTCAGCTGCGGCATGGTCTTCATGACCAGCCCCGCCGCGAGCGTCTCGAGCATGAGGATGCACAGCACCGGCGCCGCCACCCGCAGCGCCAGCTCGAACCCGGCGTGAACCAGCCCCACCGCCACCCCCAGCGCGCTCTCCGCCGCGGGCCCGGCCGCCATCGCCCCCGGCGGCAGGTGCTCGAACCCGCGGGCCACCGCCAGGAACGCGGCCTCCAGCCCCCCCAGCGTCATGAACACCGCCATCGCCAGGTACAGCAGCAGCTCGCCGACGAGGTCGCCGTCGGTCTCCATCGCCGGGTTGTACACCGCGGCCAGGCCCAGGCCGAGCTGCTGCCCCATGATCATCCCTCCCACCTGCACCGCCAGGACCGGCACCGCCGCGAGGAACCCGATCGCCGCCCCCACCAGCGCCTCGGAGGCGAGCAGCGCCGCCGCCGACGGCAGGTCCCACGTCCCGGCCGCGGCCGCCGCCGCCACCGGCGAGGCCGTCAGGATCGGGTGCAGCATCGCCGCGAACATCACCGCCAGCAGCCCCCGCGCCTGCATCGGCACCGCCGCCGAGCTCAGCAGCGGCGTGAAGACGAACAGCCCGCCGACTCGCGCCAGCACGAGCAGGAACGGGGCGGCGTGATGGGTCCACAGCTCCGGCACGGGGGCGCATCGCTCCGGGCCCGGCGCGGGACTCCGCCCGCACCGGGAAAGGGAAGAGGCGTCAGACGAACGAGAACATCTCCGCGGCGAATGTCAGCAGCCACTGCACGATCCAGTGCATCAGCAGGATCGCCACCAGCACCATCCCGACGATCTTGGGGACGAACGTCAGCGTCTGCTCCTGGATCGACGTGATCGACTGCACCACGCTGATCACCAGCCCGATCGCCACCCCCGCCAGCAGGATCGGCACCGAGACCTTCAGCATCAGGATCAGCGCGTCGCGCACGAGCTCGACCGCCGCCTCGTCATACACCACGGCTCGCCTCCTTCGCCCCCGCCCGGCCCGGCAGCGCGGCCCTCACCAGGGCCAGCGCGAGCCGCCCCAGCGCCGCCGCCACGGACGCCGGCCGGCCGATCCCGCCCGCCCCCCCCATCCCCCACTTCATGCACCCGATCATCGTCCTCGGCCTCCACAGCAACACCCGCCCCGCGGCTACACGCCGCCGGGCACGGCCCCCGCCCCCCCGGTCACGAAGCTCGTCATCAGGCTCCCCACCACCAGCTGCCACCCGTCCACCAGCACGAACAGCAGCAGCTTGAACGGCAGGCTGATCAGCACCGGCGGGAGCATCATCATCCCCATCGAGATCAGCAGGCTCGCGATCACCATGTCGATCACCAGGAACGGCAGGTACACGCGGAAGCCCATCAGGAAGGCGACCTTCAGCTCGCTGAGCATGTAGGCGGGGACCAGCGAGAGCATGTCCACGTCCGCGCGGGTGAGCCGCTCCGGCTCGCTGGTGTCCACGCCGCGGTAGTTGAGGACCATGTACACGCTCGACCAGTTCCCCGTCGCCTCGATCTGGTCGAACATGAAGTCGCGCAGCGGCTGCTTGGAGCGCTCCCAGAGCGTGCCGTAGTCGCGGATCTCCCCCGCGCGGTACGGCGCCAGCGCCTCGCGGTCGATCCGCTCCAGCGTCGGGGCCATCACCAGCAGCGTCATGAACAGCGCCAGCCCGGTGATCACCTGCGGCGGCGGGAGTTGCTGCGTCCCCAGCGCCTGCTTGAGCAGCCCCAGCACCACGATGATCCGCACGAAGCACGTCGTCATGAGCATGATCGACGGCACAAGCGTGATCACCGTCAGCAGCACCAGCACGCTCACGACGGTGCTCATCCCCCCGTCGGCCTGCGACGACGAGCCGGGCAGGGCCCGCGCCGCGCCGGCGACGACGCCGACCGGGTTCAGGCCCCCCGCGCCCCCCTCGCCCCCGATCGCCTCCAGCAGCGAGGCCGGCGCGACGCCGGGGGTCGGGGCGCCGGAGCCGCCGCGCGGCGGCCCGTAGGCCTCCTGCGCCGCGGCCCCCGTGGCCGCCAGCAGCAGCGCGACGAGCCAGGCCACAAGCCGCCTCATGCCCGCCCCCCCGCGCCCGCGCCGCCGCGCATCGCCTCCAGCCGGCGGCGGATCTCGCTCACCGCGTCCGGCTCGGCGACCAGCCGCATCGGCCGGTCGTCCCACAGCTCCGCGCGGTCCCCCTCCGGGCCGAGCTTGACGGTCCGCAGCTCCGGCGGGTCCGCATCCTCCTCGTCCATCTCCTCGGCCGCGCCGTCGCCCCCGTAGCGCCCGAGCAGCGACTGGAACTTCGCCGCCAGCGACTCCCCCTCCGCGTCGCGGCTCTTGGTCAGGATCGACGCGACGTCGTCCGGGTCGGTGATCTCGCAGAGCGTGCTGAACCCCCCGCCGCGGGAGAGCCGGCTCGGGGCGACGTGCGACAGCAGCAGCACGCGCCGGTCCAGCCGCAGCAGGATCAGCTTCTGCCCCCGCGCGATCGGGTAGCGGCCGATGATCTCCAGGATCCCCGCGGGCGCAACGCCGCCGGCGCCCACCGCCGCGGCCAGCCCCCCCTGCGCCCGCGCCAGCCGCTTCGCCGCCGCCGCCGCCGCGATCGCCAGCCCGAGCACCACCCCCAGCGACAGCACCGTCCGCGCCGCCCCGAGCCCCCCCGCCGCCGCGCCCCCCTGCCCGGCCGGGGCCGCGCCCAGGGGAGCCGCTTCCCTCGACACTGATTCGTGCCCCCCGATCGGCCGCTGCTCGACCGCCGCACGCGGCATCGGCCCGGCGACCTCCTGCGCGCTCGCCGCGCTCGACAAGGCGCCGGCGACCACGAGCCCCGCCGCGATCGCGACGCACGGCAACCGCCCGCGTCCGCCACGCGCACCGCCGCCCCACGTTCCGCTCAGGCTCCGCCTCCGCATGTCGCCGTCCTGGCCTCGCTCCGGCGGCTCCGCCGCCAGCTGGTGGTGGTCCCGATCCCCACCGACAATCCCCCGCCCGCCCGTCTCTCTCACCCCGCCTCGCTCCCGCTCAGCCCCCTTCCCCGTGCGCGAGGATCTCGTTGATCCGGACGCAGAAGTTGTCGTTGAGCACGAGCACCTCGCCGCGGGCGACGGGGCGGTCGTTGACGTAGATGTCCACCGGGTCGCCGGCGAGCTTGTCGAGCTCGACGACGGACCCCTCGCCGAGGCGAAGCACATCCTCGACGAGCATCCTCGTCCGCCCGAGCTCGATCTTCACGTTGAGGTTGACGTCGGCCAGGAGGTCGATCGCGCCGGGGCGGCCGTCCCTGGGCGCAGCGCCGAACTCGGGGAGGTTCACCGGCGAGGGCGAGCCGGCGGCCGGCGCGGCGGCGGCCTCACCCGCCTCCCCCGCAAGGCTGCTGACCGCCTCCTGCGCGGCGCGCAGGGCCTCGTTCGCCAGCGCCTCCGCGGCGTTGTCGGGCTGCTTCGCCGACGAGGTTTCTTCCTGGCTTGACATCGCTCGCCGCGCCTCCGCGCTGCCGCCCGCCAAGGGGCCGACCGGTCAGGACTCGACTCGATCCGACGGGGCGCGCGATCGCGGCCCCGGCGCGGGATCCTCCCGCATCACCCACAATCGGCACGCCCCCCCTCCGGGGCAGCACTTTTGACCCGCCGCCGCGCCGGCCCTGCCGGGTCCGCGCAAAGCTTGCCGGAATCGGATGTCGATCTCCCCCCCCTCCCGCCACCGGTCGGGGCGTGTTACACCACCAGCCCCTTGACCCCGCCGGTCCAGCGCGCGCGGGAGTACCGGGCAAGCGCATCCTCAATGATCGCGTCCGCCGCCTCGGCCGGGAGGATCTCGTCCACCGCCACCTGCTTGCCCTCGAGGTTCTTGTAGTCCTCGAAGAAGGCGCGGAGCATCTTGAAGACGTGCTTGGGGAAGGCGCTGGCGTGGTGGTACTCGGCGTAGATCGGGTCCTCGCGGAGCACCGCGATGATCTTGTGGTCCGGCTGCCCCTGGTCCACCATCGTCATCATCCCCACCGCCCGCGCCGTGCAGATGCACAGCGGGGGGATCTCCTCGGTGCAGTAGACCAGGACGTCCAGCGGGTCGTCGTCCTCGGCGAGGGTCTGCGGGATGAAGCCGTAGTTCGCCGGGTAGTGCACCGCGCTGGAGAGGACGCGGTCGAGCTTGAGCAGGCCGGACCCCTTGTCAAGCTCGTACTTGTTGCTCGAGCCCTTCGGGATCTCGATGACCGCTTTGAACTCGCGGGGGAGGGAGGCGCCGGGGACGGCGGGGGCGACGTCGTGCCAAGGGTGAACCATGGGAGAGGGTACGCGGGGGCGGCGGCCGGGCCGCGGGCGGGGCGCCCCGGGGCCGACCCGCCCGGGCGGGCCGGCGGACCCCGGCGCCATGGCCGTCCATCCGTTCGGCTAACAAATCGCAGCCCCGGACGCACACGGATGAGTCTAGCACATCTTCGTGCCCCTGGCGACCGCACACTTGTATGCAAGCGGGTGGATTGACAGACGGTTGCCCCTAGGTAGTATCGGCGCGGTTCTCATCTCAGTGGAGGCTGATATGAAGCACTCGCATCGGATGACTTGGCTCTGTCTCACCGCCGCAACAAGCGTCGCCGGGGCCGCCCTCGCGGCCGATCCTCCCCCTCCCTCCCCCCCCTCCTCCGCAATCTACGGGGGCCTCGACCAGGAGTCGGCCGCCCTCGTCCGGACCTGGTACGAGCTCTACTGGTCTAGGCTCCAGACCGGGGAGGCGCACGAGGACGCCGCGGCGTTCTCCTTCCCGCCCCCGCTCAACTCGCCGCTCTTCAACCCGGCACGCGCCGGCCACGCCACGGTGGCTCGCCTCGGCCTCGCCGCGGCCGCCGACCCCAGCGAGACCCCGCCCGCCGAGAGCGAGTTCATGCTGCACGGCCGGCTCGCGACCGACGTCCACGCGAACGCCGCCGGGACCGCCGAGCACCTCCGCCTGATCTCGCAGTCCTCCCCCGGTGACTACACGGTCGCCATCGAGGGCACGGCCCTCGTCACCTGGGGCCTGGAGCCCGTCCCCGTCGGGAATGTCTCGCCGGACGCCCAGCCGGCCGCGGCGGTCTCGCCGCACACCCTCAACGCGATCCTCGCCCTCGTGGAGGAGTCGCCGGCCTTCGCCCAGGCCGCCACAGGGGTGGAGGAGTGGCAGAAGCTCATCACCGGCGAGGCGAGCAAGGCCGACAACTTCCGGTTCACCGTCGAGATGATGATGTTCGACTGGCCGGTGGACGTCGTCTTCGTCGAGCCGGTGGACGCGGTGTTCGGCGTCTACGGGTCGCTCCCGCTGACCGTGGTGAGCTTCGCCGACGCCTACGTGCTGGTGGACCCCTTCACCGGGAACGTCGCCGGGCCGTTCGAGCCGGGCACGCCGCTGGACGCCTCGAGCCTGCTGCAGCACCACCCGGAGTCGTACGTCCCGGGGAGCGCGATCAGCTACTTCGACATGTGGGGGCAGGCGATCGTCGCACCGGAGGCGCTGGCCGGCACGCAGCCCGGCCAGGCCGAGCCGCCGGATGTCCCAGATCCGAACCCGGACCCCGACCCGAACCCCAATCCGAACCCCGATCCGAACCTCGAGCCCAGCCCCAACCCTGATCCCGCGCCCAACCCCGATCCCGTGCCGGCGCCGAGGCCCGCGCAGCTCCGCATCCGCTGCAAGCGGATCATGAACATCCCCTTCGGCCCGGCGTCGCACTGCTGGATCGAGTACGTCCCCCCGGACGGCGACAACAACAACCCCGACATCTGCGGCGGCCACCCCGCGTGGCCGACGTTCGAGCCCGACCCACAGGACAACAACTTCCCCTGGGGACCGATCGTCCCATACTGCGGCCCGTGGGAGGACTCGCCCGAGAAAGGGTTCCCCGACGATCCGGATGACCCCTTCGGCGGCGTGAGGACCACGCCGATCCGCTGCAAGCCGGGGACCGACCTCCAGGCCGTCTACGACTGCATCCGCGACGCGATGGAGAAGATCCGTCGCTGCCGGATCCCCTACGACCCGATCCACGGCCCCAACAGCAACACGACCATCCGCGCGGTCCTGGCGCACTGCGCCGCGGACTGCACCTGGAACGGAGGCCGCGGCAAGCCCCGGGCGACCCACCCGCCCATCGGCTGGGATTCAGACGAGGGCCTGCAGACGCTCCTCGACTGCCTGAACCAGGCCGTCGAGATGGCGGTGGAGTAGCGCCCTGGCGGGGTCATCGGGGCGGAGCCCCCGCCCCCGCGGAGGCCGCTTGCCTACAAACCTCTGATGCGCTCCGTCCTGATCTTCTTCACGCTCATGTTCCGGCGGCCCCTGCTCGCGATGAACCCCGCGCGCGGGGGCCGCCGCGCTCTGTGGCTCCGCTGCGTGGCCGCGCCGCTGCTCGCCCCCGCACTCCTCGGCGGGTGCGCCCCGTCGGACAAGTTCACAGTCATCAACGCCACGCCCGGCCCGGTGCACGCGGTGGTGATGATGCCGACCAGGATCGGCGGATACGGCGTCGGCGCGAGCCCGGGGGGAGTCGGGAAGGTGCTCTGGCCGGAAGAGGTGTGGCGCATCGGGCCGCAGACGCCCGTGCTGGACCGGGGGATGGGGCACTGGGGGAGAGGGCCGGTTCTGCTGCTGCGCCCCGAGGTCCCCGCGGCCGCCGCCGCGCCGGCTGCATTCGCCGTGCAGAACGACCGGCCGGACGAGCCGGCGGACATGACGATCACCGTCGCGTCCGCCGGCGCGGGCGCGGCGCTGCGCGTCGATGCCAGGAACGAGAAGGGCGGGACGCTGAAAGTCTCGCCGGTCGATCTTGCGCGGGACGACACCCTGGCCGAGGCCGTCCGGGGCGCGCTCCGCCGCCTCGGGTGGCTGGAGGATTCCCCGCGGCCGTAGCAGCGCCGATGTGCGCGCGCTCACACCCCATCGCCGCGGGCGGCACGATGCCGGGCTCGCCCGAGTCGCGTCGGGGGATGCCCCGAACTGATGAACAGGCCGTTGACGCGACGGTGCGCCGAGCGGGTGTGCTACGCTAGCCGTATGCTCACCATCGACTACGCCAACTGCCTGTCCGACCGGGTCGGCCCGCACGGGGTGGACCCGGACCGCCTCGACCCGCACGCCGACCCCGCCCTGGGGATCGCGCGGCTGACGAAGAAGCTCGCGCAGACCCGCTCAACACCCCCGGATCAGGGTGGATGGGAACGGTGGCGCGACCTCCCGCACGACCCGATGCGGGCCGAGCACGTCGGGGCGATCAAGTCGCTGGTGGAGCGGCTGAAAGGGCGGTTCGACAACCTGGTCGTCCTGGGGATCGGGGGCTCCGCGCTGGGGAACATCGCGCTGCAGTCGGCGCTCAACCCGGCGACGTACAACCTGATGCCGGCGGGAAAGCGAAAGGGGCCGCGGGTGTTCGTCGTGGACAACGTGGACCCGGCGTACTTCGGGTCGGTGATGGCGGCGGTCATGGAGACCGACCCGTCCCTGGAGCGGACGTGCTTCAACGTCATCTCCAAGAGCGGGGAGACGGCCGAGACCGCGGCCCAGTTCATGATCGTCCGCGACCTGCTGAAGCAGAAGGGGCGCAAGGGGGCGGAGCACGTCGTCGCGGTCACCGACCCCGCGAAGGGGACGATGCGGAAGATCTGCGACCAGGAGGGGTACGCAACGCTGCCGGTGCCGGAGGGGGTTGGCGGGCGGTTCAGCGTGCTGTCGCCGGTGGGGCTCTTCTCGGCGGCGATGTGCGGGATCGACATCGACGCCCTGCTGGACGGGGCGGCGAGCATGGACCCGGTCTGCTCGCGCGAGGAGCTGGCGAAGAACCCCGCGGCGATGATCGCCTTCCTGCTCGTGGAGCTCGGGACCCGCAAGGGCAAGCCCAACCACGTGATGATGCCGTACTCCAACGGGCTGTACCTGCTGGCGGACTGGTACCGGCAGCTGTGGGCCGAGAGCCTGGGGAAGAAGAACGACCTCCAGGGGGAGACGGTGTACGCCGGGTTCACGCCGATCAAGGCGCTGGGCGCGACGGACCAGCACTCGCAGGTGCAGCTGTACCGCGAGGGGCCCAACGACAAGGTCTTCTGCTTCCTGGAGGTGGAGGACTGGGGGGAGGCGGACGTGAAGATCCCGACGGGGCTGGGGGTCGAGGCGATCCAGTACCTCGAGGGGCGGACGCTGGGGCAGCTGCTGAGCGCCGAGAAGCGGGCGACGGAGTTCGCGCTGCTGGAGAGCCAGCGGCCGAACTTCACGATCCGGTTCCCGGAGGTGGACGCGTACCACGTCGGACAGTTCATCTACCTCTGGGAGGTCGTGACGAGCTACGCGGGGCTCATGCTCAACATCGACGCGTACGACCAGCCGGCGGTGGAGCTCGGCAAGCAGGCGACCTTCGGGCTGATGGGCCGAGCGGGGTACGAGAAGTACCTCAAGGCGGTGGACCGGGCGCTGGCGCCGACGGAGCACGTGATCGGCGCGTGAAACGGAAGGGAAGAGTTTTCACCACAGAGGACACGGAGGGGCACGGAGCGGCTGGGAAGATCCTGTCGCCTTCGTTGCATGCTTTGATTCAGCAGGACTGGGTTTGAAGAGGGGTGAAAGAGGGCCTGGGAGCGTTGGATCGCCGCGGGTGATCGAGGGGGCCTCCTTTTTGTTCCTGTCTGTCTTGAAGCCCGATCCAGGCTCTTCTCCGTGACCGCTCCGTGGTGAATCTTCCTGTCCTGGTCAGGAGCGCCCGTACACCGGGACGAGCCCGCCGCGGGTGACGGTGTTGTGGGGGGAGGCGAGGAAGGCGATCGTCGCGGCGACCTCGTCGAGCTTGGGCCATTTGGCGTGGTCGGCGTCGGGCATGGCCCGGCGGTTGGCGGGGGTGTCCATGATCGAGGGGACGACGGCGTTGACGAGGATGCCGCGGCCGGCGACCTCCTCGGCGAGGGCCTGGGTGATCGCGGCGACGGCGGCCTTGCTGGCGGTGTAGGGGACCATCTTCGCGCCGGTGCGCGGCTCGAGGGCGGGGCGGGCGGCGACGTTGACGATCCGGCCCCCGCCATCGCCCATGCGCCTGACGGCCTCGCGGCAGCAGAGGAAGCACGTCAGCGCGTTCATCTGCATCATGTGGACGAACTGATCCTTCGTGGTGGACTCGACCGGGCCCATGTCGAAGCCGCCGGCGACGTGGATGGAGGCCCAGAGGCTGGCCCCACCGGCCGCCGCGTTGGCGTCGGCGTAGAAGCGCTCGACCGCGTCCTCGTCGGTGAGGTCGATCCCCGGGGCGACGTGGACGCGCTCGCGCCCGGCGAGGCCGCTGCTGTCGAGCTCGGACTGGTTCAGGCAGGGGACGGCGCAGGAGGCGCCGGCGGAGAGGAGGAGACGGACGACGGCCGAACCGAGGGCGCCGGCGCCGCCGGTGACGACGATGTGGCGGCCGGAGAGGTCGAGGTTCATGAGGGGGTGCTCCGGGTGGGGATGTGGGTATTGTATGGGAAAGGGGTGCGTATGAAGCAGGGGAGGGGAGAGGGTGAGACATGGCCTGAAGGGCCATGCCACGGAGAAGACGCCATGCCTTTGTATGAGTATGTCTGCGAGAGCGACGGCGAGGTGATCGAGCTGCTGCGTCCGATGGCGGATGCGGACAAGCCGGTGGAGGATCCCAAGGGGAAGGGCCGGGTGTTCAAGCGGCGGCAGTCCACATTCGCGGCTCAGGGGGCAGGGACAGGGGCCGGGGGCGCATCGCTGCCGATGGCGGGCGGGTGCTGCCCGTGCGGGAACCCGGCGGGACCGTGCAACACGCGGTAGGCCAGGGAGGGGGCGGGAAAGAATGGCACCGAGTCGGCCGGGCACCGAGGCGCTGAGCGGGCGCCGCGGCGGGGGACTTTGCGCCCGCGGAGCGCAGGGAGTGCGCGGAGCGCGGGGGAATGGGGCGTAGCGGGGTGGCACGCGGATTGATCTGAGTCCTGGGCAGTGCTCGGCAACGGAGTGCCCAGGATGCTGGAAGCTGGCAGCACATCGTCCCGCGAGACCGCCGCGCAGGGGGCGGTCCTGCCCGTGGTCGGCACGGAGGCCGACCTCGGGGCGGTGCTCGTGAGAATGGCGCGGATGGCCGCGGCGGTGCACATGGCGCAGGCCGCGTGCCCCGACCACGCCCTCGCTACCCCCCCACTGCCGCGGCGGAGCCGTGGCGAGGCGGTCGCGCCGGGGGGCGGGGGGGGTGGGGCGTGAACTACGGGCTGAACATCGCGGCGTCGGGCGTGCTCACGAGCCTGTACCGGCAGGACGTGCTGGCGAACAACCTGGCGAACGTGAACACGGCGGGGTTCAAGCCGGACATCACGGCGACGCGGGCGCGCGAGGCCGCGAGGATGGAGGACGGGCTGCTGCACCTGCCGTCGAACGCGATGCTGGAGCGTCTGGGGGCGGGGGTGCTGATGGCGCCCAACCGGGTGTCGCTGGAGCAAGGTGCGCTGGAGCGGACGGGCGCGCCGCTGGACCTGGCGATCGAGGGGGAGGGGTTCTTCGTGGTCGGCGCGGGGTCCGGGACGGACACGGAGCGGCTGCGGCTGTCGCGCGACGGGCGGCTGACGCTGGACGGGGGGGGGCGGCTGGTGCAGGCGGCGTCGGGGCTGCCGCTGCTGGACGTCAACGGGCGGCCGATCCGGCTGGACCCGGGGGCGGAGGCGAGCGTCGGACCGGACGGGACGATCGTGCAGAACGGGGCGGCGGTGGCGCAGCTGCAGATCGCGGCGGTGACGGACCCGGCGGGGCTGGAGAAGGCGGGGGACAACCTGTTCCGCGTCTCGTCGGGGTCGGTGGCGAGCAAGCGGGCGGGGTTGGGGAAGGTCGTCTCCGGGTTCTACGAGCGCTCCGCGGTGGACCCGATCGAGGCGATGATGGAGATCACGACCGCGGCGAACGCGGTGGCGACGGGGGGGCGGATGATCCAGTTGTTCGACGAGCTGATGGGGCGCGCGATCTCGACGTTCGCGCGGATGGCGTAGCCCCCGTTCCTTCTGACTGACCCCTGATCCCGGTTTCCGCTTTCCTTATTTATGGCCATCATCTCACTGCAATCCGCGGCGTCGGCGCTCTCGGCCCTGAACACGTCGATGGACGTGACGGCGAACAACCTCGCGAACGTGAACACGGCGGGGTTCAAGGCGAGCCGGGCGAACTTCCAGGACCTGCTGTACATCGAGCGGCAGCAGCCGGGGGTGGAGAACGGGCTGGGGGACCAGCGGCCGACGGGGCTGTACATCGGCCTGGGGGTGAAGGTCGCGGGGACGCAGCTCGACCTGACGCAGGGGTCGGCGATCACGACGGGCCGGCCGCTGGACGTGCTGATCGACGGCAACGGGTTCTTCCAGGTGCAGGTGCCGGACTCGGTCTCGGGGGACGGGCTGGCGTACACGCGGGCGGGGCAGTTCACGCTGAACTCGCAGGGGGAGATCGTGCTGGCGACGGACCCGGGGCGGCGGCTGGAGCCGACGATCACGATCCCGGAGGACGCGAAGGAGGTCACGATCACGGCGGACGGGCGGGTGGTGTACACGACGGCGCAGGACCCGGAGCCGCAGGAGGCGGGGCAGTTCGAGACGGCGGTGTTCATCAACCCGGCGGGGCTGAAACAGGCGGGGGAGAACCTGTTCGTGGCGACCGCGGCGTCGGGGCCGCCGATCACAGGTGAGCCGGGGACGGACAACCGCGGGCAGATCCGCGCGGGGATGTACGAGGCGTCGAACGTGGACCCGACGCGGGAGCTGATCGAGCTGATCCGGGTGCAGCGGGCGTTCGAGATGAACTCGAACACGATCCGCGCGGCGGACGAGTCGCTGCGGGTGGTCTCGCAGCTGAGGCGGTAACGGGCGTGGCGGGGTAGGCCAGGCAGGGAGGGCGACTCGATGATGATCCGGCGGTGCATCGCGGCGCTGATGGCGGTCCTGTGCATCGGCGCAGCGTGCGCAGCGCAGACGGCGGTGGAGCTGCGCGCGGCGGCCCAGGCGCCGGCGGGGGGAGCGGTGCGGCTGATCGACGTGGCGAGGGTGACCGGTGAGCGGGCGGAGGAGCTGGGGGCGGTGGTGGTGATGGACGCGGAGGAGGTAGGGGCGGCGGCGCGGATGGGGCGGCTGGAGGTGAGCGTCGACGACGTCCGGGCCGCGCTGGACCGGGCGGGGGTGAACTGGGGGCGGGTGACGCTCAGCGGGGGGGCGGTGTCGGTGCGGCTGATCGGGGGGGCGGAGAGGGGCGATGCGGGGCGGCCAGCGGCGCCGACGGCGCGGGATCGGGGGCCGGTGTACGAGACGGTGAGCCTGGAGGGGCCGGCGACGGTACGGACGCACATCGCCGCGAGGCTGGCGCACCTGTTCGGCGTCGCCCCGGAGGATTTGCGGCTGCGGTTCCGAGCGGAGGATGCCGCGCTGCTGGAGATGCGGACGGCGGGTCGGCGCGTGGACGTGCAGCCCGCGGCGTCGGCGGCGTCGGCGCGGATGCCGCTGCGGGTGTACGTGTACACCGGGGACCGGATCGCGGCGACGGGGGGCGTGACGGTCGAGGTGATGGTGCGGCGGGAGGTGGTGACGGCGACGGGGCCGGTGGAGCGGGGGCAGGTGATCGGGCCGGGGCAGGTGTCGGTGGCGGCGCGGTGGCTGGAGCCGAACGCGAAGACGCCGGCGACGCTGGAGCAGATCTGCGCCGGGGGCGGGGCGGTGGCGCGGTCGCGGATCGACGCGGGGGAGGTCGTCACACTGGACATGATCGAGCCGCCGCTGGCGGCGCGGCGGGGGGACCTGGTGACGGTGCACTGCCTGAGCGGGAGCGTGACCGTACGGGTGCGGGCGAGGGCGCTGGCGGACATCCGGGACGGGGAGGTGGGGGCGTTCCGGATGGAGGGGTCGAAGAAGACGTTCCACGCGAGGATGGACGGGAGGGGACAGGCGGTGATGGTGGCGGATGCACGCGGCCCGGCGGGGGCGATGGCGATGGAGACAGGGCGATGAGGCTTGGCGCAGGGCGGATGGGCGCGGTCGCGGCGGGGGTGATTGGATGCATGGCCGGCGGCGCGGCGGGGCAGAGCCTGCTGCAGCGGCCGCCGGAGGAGCCGCCGGTGGTGGCCCCGCCGCCGGTGACGCCGACGCCGGCGAGGGAGCCGGAGCCGGCGATCGGGCCGGGGGTGGTGACGCCCGCGCCGGCGGCGCCCGCGCCGGTCAACCCGGCGCCGTCGCTGCGTGAGTACAGCCTGTTCGCGGTGGTGCCGCCGCCGCCGCGGGAGTTTCGGAAGCAGGACATCGTCCAGATCATCATCAACGAGACGAGCATCCAGAAGTTCGAGCAGAAGCTGGACCGGAAGAAGGAGTACGACCTGAGCGGGAGCATCGATCAGCTCCCGGACCTGGTGAAGCTGCTGGAGCTGCGGCTGGAGACGGGGGACCGGAGCCCGCTGGCGGAGGTCGGGGCGGGGGGCGAGAGCGAGTTCAAGGGGGACGGGAAGGTGGAGCGGAAGGATCAGCTCTCGACGCGGGTGAGCGCGCGGATCATCGAGATCAAGCCCAACGGGCTGCTGCTGCTGGAGGCGCGCAAGACGGTGCAGTCGGACAAGGAGGTCTCGACGGTGGTGGTGTCGGGGCTGTGCCGGCCGGAGGATGTGACCAAGAGCAACACGGTGCAGTCCACGCAGCTGGCGGACCTGGTGATCCGTGTGGAGAACGAGGGGGAGGCGCGGGATGCAGCGCGGCGGGGTCTGATCCCGCGGGTGCTGGATACGGTGTTCAACTTCTGATCTGAGGGGTGGTGTGGAGGTGAAGGGGTGAGCAGGTGTGGAGGCGAGGGGGTTGGGTTCTAGGCACTCGGCACTAGGCACTCGTGTTCGGCTTTGTGGTCGTCCTTCCGCGGGTTCCGGAATCCGCGCGTGGCTGGCTCCCCAGCCTTCCCGCCCAGGGGCAG
>JBIQJK010000061.1:0-21500 GCA_044507535.1 Planctomycetaceae bacterium
CCCCCGCCGCCCCGCTGGCGAGCGCCCCCTCGTAGTACTGCCCCAGTCGGTCCAGCGTGTAGCGCCACGCGTCCCCCTGGTTGGGGATGTACTCCTGCAGCATCGCCAGCGTCGCGGGCTCGGCCCCCGCCGTGTGGTACTCGATCGCCCCGGCCAGGCCGGGCGTGTGCGGGAAGCGGACCCGCTCCGAGAGGTAGCGCCCCACCTCCAGGTCCGGGTTCGGCCCCGCCTCGACGCGCCGGAAGAGCTTCATGATGTAGCGCTGGCCGAAGATGATCGAGCTGTTGCTCTGCTCCGCCCGCGACGGGGCGACCTCCGGCGCGCCCGCGCCGGCCGCGCCGTCGCCCCTCGCCGGCGCGGCGGCGGCCCGGCGCAGCAGCGCCGTCGGCCACCCGGCGATCTCGCCCCCCTCGGCGCGGATCCGCCGGCGGCGGGCGATCAGCTCGAAGAGCGCGGCCCCGCACTCCGGGTCCGACAGCGCGTCGTAGAGCACCCGCGGCTCCGTCTCCCCCGGGCAGCGGGCGTGCGCGATCGCCGCCCCGGCGTCCAGCGCGAGCACCGGCGCGGCCCGCGTCGGCGTCGCCAGGGCCAGCACCATGGCGTACGTCTCCGCCTCACCCTCGGTGTACTCCACGCGGGCCAGCGCCACGCTCACTGCCGCCGCGCCCGCCTCCGCCTCCCCCAGCCGCAGCGGCGCGACGTCGACGATCCGCATCGACCGAGCCCGCCGCGCCTTGGAGCGGAACCACCGCCGCGTCACCGCGTCCTCCGCCAGCACGCCCTCGAGCGCCCGCATCGACCGCGCCGAGCCCATCACCCGATCCGCGCTCTCCCGCAGCGCGACCGTCCGCAGCCGCCGCTCCGGCGCGGCCGCCGCGGCCTGCTCCCGCGTCGGCTCGAGCGCGAACCAGTAGAAGCTGTGCGGGCCCAGGGTCAGGAAGTAGGGGTGGTCCCCCACCGGCGGGAACGCCGCCCCCCCGAAGAGCTCCACCGGCTGGCTGCCCCGGTGCGCCGAGAGGTCGATCTCCGCCGGCTGCACGAAGCGGGAGAGGTTGGCCACCACCAGCACGGTCTGCTCGGCGTCGCGCCGCGTGAAGGCCAGGACCCGCGGGTTGCTCGGCGCGAGCATCTCCAGCGAGCCGGTGGCCAGCGCCGGGTAGCGCTTCCGCAGCGCGATCAGCCGCTTCATCCACCACAGCAGGCTGCTGGGGTTGGCCTGCTGGGCCTCGACGTTGATCTTCTCGTAGTGGTACTCCGGGTCGATGATCGGCGGGAGGAACAGCCCCTGCGGGTTGGCCCGCGAGAAGCCCGCGTTGCGGTCGGCCGACCACTGCATCGGCGTCCGCACCCCGTTGCGGTCCCCGAGGTAGACGTTGTCCCCCATGCCGATCTCGTCGCCGTAGTACATCACCGGCGTCCCCGGCAGGCTGAACAGCAGCCCCTTCATCAGCTCCATCTTCCGCCGGTTGTTCCCCATCAGCGGGGCCAGCCGGCGGCGGATCCCCAGGTTGATCCGGCTCTGGCGGTCCTGCGCGTAGACGCGGTACATGTAGTCCCGCTCCTCGTCGGTGACCATCTCCAGCGTCAGCTCGTCGTGGTTGCGAAGGAAGATCGCCCACTGGCACCCCGGGGGGATCGCCGGGGTCTGCTGCAGGATGTCCACGATCGGGAAGCGGTCCTCCATCTGGATCGACATGAACAGCCGCGGCATCAGCGGGAAGTTGAACGCCATGTGGCACTCGTCCCCGTCGCCGAAATAGGCCACGGCGTCCTCCGGCCACTGGTTCGCCTCCGCCAGCAGCATCGTCGCCGGCCAGCGGGCCTCGATGAACGCCCGCAGCTTCTTGAGGTAGGCGTGCGTCTCCGGGAGGTTCTCGCAGCTGGTCCCCTCGCGCTCGTACAGGTACGGGATCGCGTCCAGCCGCACCCCGTCGATCCCCAGGTTCAGCCAGTGCGACACCACCGCCTCCAGCGCCCGGTGCACCGCGGGGTTGTCGAAGTTCAGGTCCGGCTGGTGCGAGTAGAAGCGGTGCCAGTAGTACTGCCGCGCCACCGGGTCCCACGCCCAGTTCGAGGGCTCGAAGTCCTGGAAGATGATCCGCGTGCCGGCGTACCGCGTCGGGTCGTCGCTCCAGACGTAGAAGTCGCGGTGCCGGCTCCCCCGCGGGGCCCGCCTGGCCCGCTGGAACCACGGGTGCTGGTCCGAGGTGTGGTTGATCACCAGCTCGGAGATCACCCGCAGCCCCCGGTCGTGCGCCTCGGCGATGAACCGCTTCACCTCCCGCAGCGTCCCGTACGCCGGGTTCACCCCCGTGTAGTCCGCGATGTCGTACCCGTCGTCCTTCAGCGGCGAGGGGTAGAACGGCAGCAGCCACACCGCCGTCACCCCCAGGTCCTGCAGGTAGTCCAGCCGCTGCGTCAGCCCCTGAAAGTCGCCGATCCCGTCCCCGTCGGAGTCGTAGAACGACCGCACGTGGAGCTGATAGATCACCGCGCTGCGGTACCAGAGCGGGTCGTTCGGGAGCGAGTTGTCGCCGCTTGCGCGCACCCGCCCCTCCCCTACATGTAGTACTCGAACTGCGCCTCGGACCGCGCCCACCGACCCCCGCCGCGGACCCGCAGGATGTGCGCCGGCGCCTCCGGGCTGAGCCCCACGACGTTCCGCGGCCCCCGCCAGGTGTACCGCGCATCGGTCAGCAGGTCGTGGACCTCGTACGGCTCGTCCCCCCGCGTCTCCAGCCCCAGCGCCGCCATGTCGAGCTCCGTCCACCCCCACCTCTCGTTCTTCGGGTCGAGGCTCACCGCGCACAGGATGACGTTGCTCAGGTCCGGCGTGGATTTGCTGTAGCAGATGATCTCGTCGTTGTCCACGCGGTGGAACCGCAGCGTGTCGTCCCGCTGCAGCGCGGCGTTGTCCCGCCGGATCCGGTTCACCCGCGCGATCAGGTAGCGCAGCGACTGCGGGTGCTCCAGGTCCCACGACCGGAGCTGGTACTTCTCCGAGTCCAGGTACTCCTCGCTCCCCGGCTCCCGCGCCCGGGCCTCGCACAGCTCGAACGCCGGCCCGTAGATCCCGTAGCTCGCCCCCAGCGTCGCCGCCAGCAGCAGCCGGATCACGAACGCCGGCCGCCCCCCCGTCTGGAGGAACTCGTGCAGGATGTCCGGCGTGTTCGGCCACAGGTTCGGCCGGAAGACCTCGCGCACCGGCGGGCTGGTCAGCTCCCGGAAGTACTCCTCCAGCTCCCACTTCGTGTTCCGCCACGTGAAGTACGTGTACGACTGCGTGAAGCCCAGCTTCGCCAGGTGGTGCATCACCTTCGGGCGCGTGAACGCCTCCGACAGGAAGATCGCCCCCGGGTGCTCCCGCTTGACTTCCGCGATCGCCCACTCCCAGAACGGCATCGCCTTCGTGTGCGGGTTGTCCACCCGGAAGATCCTCACCCCCCGCTCCGCCCAGAACAGGATCACGTCCCGCAGCGCCTGCCACAGACCCCGCCAGTCCTCGCAGTCGAAGTCCAGCGGGTAGATGTCCTGGTACTTCTTCGGCGGGTTTTCCGCGTACTGGATCGTCCCGTCCGGCCGCTTGCGGAACCACTCCGGGTGCTGCACCACCCACGGGTGGTCCGGCGAGCACTGGAACGCGATGTCCAGCGCGATCTCGATCCCGTGCCCCGCCGCGGCACGCACCAGCGCATCGAAGTCCTCCAGCGTCCCCAGCTCCGGGTGCACCGCCGTGTGCCCCCCCTCCTCGGCGCCGATCCCCCACGGGCTCCCCACGTCCCCCGGCTCGGCCTGCTCGCGGTTGTTCCGACCCTTGCGCTTCGTCCGGCCGATCGGGTGGATCGGCGGCAGGTACAGCACGTCGAACCCCATCGATGAGATGTACGGCAGCAGCTCGATCACGTTGCGGAACGTCCCGTGCACCCCGTGCCGCCCCGCGGACCTCGGGAACAGCTCGTACCACGCCCCGAACCGCGCCCGCGGCCGGTCCACCACCACCGGCAGCCGCCGCCCGTACTCCGCCACCGCGCCGCGATCCCCCCAGCGGGCCATCAGCGGGCCGAGCTGCGGCGACATCGCCGCCTCCGCCGCCGCGCCGTCGTCCGATCCCCTCCCCCGCCCTGTTGCCCCGCGCATCGCCCTCGCCGCGGCCCGCAGCTCCGCGCCGTCCGCCGCGTCCCCCGCCGCCTCGGCCCGCACCGCCGCCTCCTCGACGAGCCGCGCGCCGATCTCCAGGTCCATCCCCGGGTCCTGCCCCGCGTCCAGCCGCTTGCCCAGGTCCCGCCGCCACGACTCGAACCGGTCGATCCACGCCGCGACGGTGTACTCGTGCCTCCCCAGCGCCTCCACGGTGAAGCGCCCGCGGAACCGATCGTTCCCCAGGGGTTCCATGGGGGCCTGCGACCACGCCTCCTCCCCCGCCCGCCGGTGCAGCACCACCGCCGCGACAAGGTCATGCCCGTCCGCGAAGACGTCCGCCTCGACGACCACGCTCTCGCCCGTGATGCGCTTGATCGCGTACCGCCCGCAGTCCACTTCGGGCGTCACCCCCGAGATGACCGCCCGCGCCGGCGCCGCCGCGCGCACCGCGCCGGTCCGGCCCCTGGCTGTCTCGCTCCCCGCCTTCATGATGCATGGTTGCCCGTGCGTCCAGACGGATCAATGCTCCCCGTTCTCATGGGCTCGCGGTTCTCATCGCCGGTCGGCGCGGCGCGCATGAGCGGACGCTCATCGCCGCCGCAGCCGGGTCACCTTGATCTTGAGCGATCGCTCCGCCTCGCCGGCCGCGGCTCGCCGCGCCCCCGCTTCGCCCCCGGCTTCGGGTGCGCCGGGACGTCGCGCGACGCGCTCACCGGATGCGGCGACCTCTTCACCACCAGCACCACCGTCCCCTCGTCCGCACCCTCCGCCCCCTCGGCACGCAGCTCCACGTGCCGCCCCGCCAGGAGCAGCTCGAGCTGCGCATCGGTGATCGTCAGCCGCCGCGGCTCGGCCCTGGGCGGCTCGGCGGCGCGGGGCGGCGCGACGCTCAGGCAGCTCACCCACGAGCCGTTCTCGTCCAGCGCGAGCCCCGACGCCGCGTAGTCCGGGATCGACGCGTGCCCGTTGACGATGTACCGGAACGTGTGGTCCCCCGGCGCGATCCGGAGCGTCGCCTCCCACCACCCCTCGGCGCACCGCCGCATCGGGATCCCCTCCGGGGGCGTGAAGTCGCCGTGGATGGCGACCATGTCGGCGTGCGGGTTGTAGATGCGGAACGTCAGCGAGCCGTCGGGGTTGTCCGTAACCATGGGAGGCTCCCTCTCGCCGGTGACCGGGTCCGGGTTGTCGCGGGTCGCGCAGCGCAGCGCACGGCGCCGCCTGCGCGGGGCGGATCATCATCCGCGGGCGATGTGAAACTGGGATGAACCCGCGCGCCATCCGCGCACCGGCGCTCACCGATCGCACGCCCCGCCACGCCGCCGCGCGGCCCACCTCGCCAAGCGGATCCCTGTGAACCGCGACCTCGCGCCCGGCCGCACGCCCGCCCGCGCCGTGATCCGCACGCCCTCGCCAGGCGTCGCGCACGACCCGCCGCGGACCACCCGCCCCCCGCCCGCGCCCCCGTCCATCGCCCCGATCCGCCCCGGATACGGCGCAAACTCGCTCGCCGTCCACTCCCACACGTCCCCCAGCGCCCGCCGCACCGGCCCCGGGGCGCCCGCCGCATCCGCCGGGTGCAGCCGCCCCGTCTCCAGCACGTTCGCCTCGGCCGCCGCCGCGGCCAGCGCCGCGACCTCCCACTCCGCCTCCGTCGGCAGCCGCGCCCCCGCCCACCGCGCGTACGCCCACGCCTCGTACCAGCTCACGTGGCACACCGGCGCGTGCGGGTCCAGCGCCCGCTCTCCCATCAGCGTGTACTCCATCACCCGCCCGTCCGCATCGCGCCGCCAGTACAGCGGCATCTCCCACCCCTCGCGCTGCGCCGCCGCCCATCCCTCTTCCGGCCACAACTCCCGCCGGCGATACCCCCCGTCCTCGACGAACCGGAGGAACTCCCCGCACGTCACCGCCCGGTCCGCGATCTCGAACGCCTCCAGAAGCACCCGGTGCCGCGGCGTCTCCTCCGCGCGGACGAATCCCTCGCCCCCGTCCACGCCGATCGCCCGCACCCCCTCCGGCAGCGCGACCCACCCCATCGGCGTCTCGCGGCACGCCCCCACCTCCCCCGCCCGGTACGCCGGCCGCAGCGGGTTGCACCACAGCAGCCGCTTCAGGTCCGCCAGCATCCGCTCCTGGTGCCGACGCTCGTGGTCGAGCCCCGCCTCGACCGCGACCGCCAGCTCCCTCAAGAGCCCCGGTGATGCGCTCTCGATCAGCGCGGCGACACGCTCATCCGTCCTCCGCCGATACTCGAGCACCTCGCCCACCGTCGGCCGCGTCAGCACCCCGCGCTGCGCCGACTCCGATTCCAGCAGCCCGGCCATCCCCTCGCGGTGCGGCCGATGCTCCGGATCGTGCCGCCCGAGCACCACGGTCTCAAAGAAGTGCGTGGTGTGCGCCAGGTGCCACGCCGCGGGCCGGCACTCGTCCGCCGGCGCCGCCGCGACGTAGTCCTCGGTCCCCAGCGGCGCACACAGCTTGAACGTCGCCTCCCGCACCGCGCTGTACCGGCGCACCAGCGCGGCCGCGGCCGCATCCCGCCCCCGACCCGCCGCTCGCAGCTCCGCCGCCCGCCCCATCGCCGCACCCCCCTGCGCCCGCCCACCGGGCGCCCATCCACCCAGCCTCCCCCGCCCCGGTGAACACCGGCTGAATCGGCCATGAGCGCATCCCCTCCTCCCGGATGTTCCACCCCTTTACTCATTCAGCCCCAGCACCAGCCCCAGCTCCTCCTCCTGCTCCGCCGGGTCCGCCACGGCCTCCGCGATCACCTCGCGCAGCACCGCCATCAGCCGCTTCTTCACCACCTGCACCGCCGCGGCCGCGTCCGCCCCTGTGCGGAACCCGTGCTCCACCGCCAGCTGCGCCAGCGGCGGCGGGGTCGTCGCCGAGATCGACGGCCGCAGCACCCGCGCCTCGAAGAGAGCCCAGTGCCCCGCCCGCCCGTGCGACAGAAAGTGCGATTCGCAGCGGCGCAGCGCCTCCTCCAGGTGCGCCAGCGCCCACCGCCGCTCGAAGGCCACCTCAGGCGCCAATCCGTCCGCCGCCGCGACGATCCGCTCCTCGCGCGCCAGCTCCGCCCCCTCGAGCGAGAAGACCCTCCCCGCCCCCCGCGCCGCCGCCCGCCGCTGCCGGTCGATCTGGTACCGCGTCAGCGACGTCAGCAGCAGCGTCCGCAGCCGCCCCCGCTCCCCCCTGGCCTGCTCGAACAACCCTCGCCCCAGCACCACGTCCGCAAAGAACCCCTGCGTGATCTCGGCCGCCTCGTCCGGCCGCCGCCCCATCCGGCGCAGCGTCGCGTACACCGGCGGCCAGTACCGGCCCACCAGCGCCTCCAGCGCCCGCGCCCTGCAGGCCGGGTCCGGCCCGCGAAGTTCATCCACCAACCGCCACTGCGTCGTTTCAAACCGGGCGTGCGTCTGGTAACCTTCCATGACGTCCCACGAGAGCGAGGCCCCACTCTCCCCCCCAAAGCAGTGGCCCAACGTGCGCCCGTGGCGCCCGACAAGTCCGCACCCCCGCCGCGGCCGCCAGAGTACCAACCAGAGGCCGAGGGTGAAAGATCTTTCTTCACGAGTTCCGTTCCATCGGCCTATGGGCCCCCCGGATCCGCGTACCTCATTGACGGCGGCGCCGGGAGAGAGAGCCGACCTCGACGACAACACGACACGATCCATGGCCGACGCCGAGAACTCACCTCCTCCGCCGGTCCCTCCGTTGGACCTCGCGGCCGCAGGGCGCCTCGTGGGCGCCCTGCGGCACGACGAGCAGGACGAAGAGACCGACGCCGCGCAGCGGCAGCTCCCCCGCATCCGGGGGTTCAAGCCACGGCGCTGGCTCGGCGCCGGCGGCGGCGGCGTGGTCTTCGAGGCCGCCGCCGAGGGAACCGGCCAGCGCGTCGCCATCAAGCTCCTGAGCGGCCCGGCCGGCCGCCCGGCGAGATTCCCCGGTGCAGCGCCGGTGGTGTTGGGGAGCGGTGGTGATGGAAGTGGGGGGGGCGCCCGCCGCGCGTGGCGCGAGCTCGACCTGCTCTCCCAGCTCCGCCTCGCCGCGATCCCCCGCGTCATCGACTACGGTCTGCACCAGGGCCGACTCTACATCGTCACCGAGTACGTCGAGGGCGTGCCGCTCGACGAGTTCTGCGGCGTGGCCGCGGACGTTCACCCCGCCCGCGCCCCCCTCCCGCTGAGCCAGCGCGTCGCCCGCCTCGCCACCGTCGCCGACGCCGTCCAGAGCCTCCACGAGCACGGCGTCATCCACCGCGACCTCAAGCCCTCCAACATCCTCATCGACCGCCGCGGCGAGCCCGTCATCGTTGACCTCGGCATCGCCACCCTCCTCTCCGGCGACGCCATGGCCACCCTCACCGCCGACGGCGCCCCCATCGGCACCCCCGCCTTCATGGCCCCCGAGCAGGCCCGCGGCGAGCGCGACGCCGTCTCCACCCGCAGCGACGTCTACGCCCTGGGCGCCACCGCCTGCCTCATCCTCACCGGCCGCACGCCCCACGACCTCAGCGCCGTCTCCACCCCCTCCCTCGCCGCGGCCGTTCAGCGGGTCGCCCACGAGCCCCCGCGCGACCCCTTCGCGCTCGACCCGACCCTCCCCCCGGAGTTGGGCACGATCATCGCCAAGGCGACCGACCCGCGCCCCGAGCGGCGCTACGCCTCCGCCGGCGCCCTCGCCGAAGACCTGCGCCGCTGGCTCCGAGGCGAGCCGGTCCTCGCCTCCGCCCCGACGCCCTGGACCGCGACGGCCAGGTGGATCAGCCGCCACCCCCTCATCACCACCGCCGCGGCCTGCGCCGTCATGCTCGCCACCACCGCCGCCGCGATCGTCGCGACGACCTATTACCTCGCCTGGACGCCGCGATCGCTCCGGACCGACGCGGGCGTCAACTCCAGGGTCGAGCTCGTCGCCGCCAACGGGCAGACGCTCGCCGAGTGGGACGGGGGCGGCCAGGGCTCGGTCCTCTACGCCGATTTCCTCCGCGACGTCCGCGGCCGGCGCGACGGGCTGGTCCTCATCGGCTGGGACATGAACGCCGACCACCCTCACGCCGGCCGCCTCTGCGCCTACGACCCGCGCGAGCCGCACTCTCCGGTGTGGGTCCGCGGCGTCGGCGACGTTGACCTCGCCCAGCCCACCCCATCCCCCGACGGTTACCCCAACGCCTTCCGCCTCGGCTTGGCCCACCGCGCCGACGTCTTCCCGCAGCGCGACGGCGAGGAGATCATCGCCGTCTTCATCCATCACCCCTGGTCGCCGTCGGCGATCCTCGTCTACGACGCCGCCGGCGAGCCGCTGTACGAGGTCTGGCACGACGGCCAACTCGCCGACCTGCGCTGGCTCCCGGGCCCGCGCCTGCTCGTCGCGACCGGCGCGAACTGCGACCAGCGCCTCGACGACCTGGGCTACCCCCCGCCGCGCGACGCCGCCGGCGAGCCCGGCGCCGTCTGGCCCGAGGTCGTCTTCGCCGTCGAGCCGAGCGAGGGCGCGAAGCTCGGCTTCCTCCGCACCCCCGACGGCATCGGCGACGTCCCCGCGGCGTGGTACCGGTTCATCCTCCCCCCCGACGCCAGCGCGGCCTTCGCGGGCTCGCCCCGGCTCGCCCCGCCGCCGCCGAACTTCGACCGCGACCGCCACGTCCGCCTGACGCTGACGGCCCCCTCCGGCGCCGGCGTCGCCCTGGTCGTGGACGAGTCGGGCGCCATCGTCCACCGCTACGCCGCCGACACCTACGCGCACGACGCCGCGGTCCCCCTGGAAGCGCTCGAACTGGCCGACCGGATCCCCCCGCCCCCTCCACCCCGCCCCGCCTCAGAAGGTGATCCGCGCTGACAGCCGCACGAACGGCGCGGTCTCCGTCGTCACATCCGCGACCAGGTTCCCACGCCGGTCGTCCACCTCGTACTCCTGCCACGGCACCGCCCCGCCGATGAGCTCCAGCGCGAGGTTCCGCGCCGGCCGCCACTCCACGCCCGCGCCGACGACCGCGCGCGCGTCCCGCAACACCCCGTCGGGGACGATCCCCCCCGCCTCCAGCCGGTACTCCCGCAGCTCGTACCCGCCGGTAAACGCGACGGCCAGGTGCTCCGTCACCCCGACGCGCAGCGTCGCACCAAGCCCGTCCGTCGTCAGGCTCACCGCCCGCCGCCCCCCGCCCATCGGGCTCGCCGCGCCGCGCCCGCCCCACTCCAGGCCGATGATCGGGGCCACCAGCGCATCCTTCTCCAGCCGCGTGACCGCCCCAACCCCCAGCGTCAGCGCCAGCCCCTCGTCCACCCGGTACTTCACGCCCCCGTACCCGCCCCCGGTGATCGTGTCGCCGAAGTCCGCATCCACCGACCCCGCGGACTGCACGATCCCCCCGACGAACCACGACACATCCCGCGACGCCTCCATCGACAGCTCCGGCCGCACCACAACCCGGTACGCCTGCGGCAGCGGGTCCGACACATCCGGGATCACCCGGAAGACGTCCTCAAAATCGTAATCCGAGAACTCCCCATCCAGCGAGGCGCTCAGCCGCAGCCCCTCGGCGATCGGGAACCCCGCCGTCCCCCCCGCCCCGTACCGGTACACCGCCACATCCGCCGGCAAATGCTCGATGTCCGCCCGGAACGCGGCCTCCCCGAACCCGCGCAGCGAGAAGTTCAGCCCCGCCACCTCCCCCGCGATCGCCTGCGGCGAACCGATCGCCGGCGCCGGCGGCACGATCCCCGCCTCGGGCTCGGTCGCGTTCGCCCCCGCGGCGGCCGCGAGAACGAAGAGACTGACCAGCGTGGGCTTCATCGCTGAGCTCCTGACACCTGGCACGTTTCAGCATACCCGAAGACGCCGCGCTCGGCCGCCGAAATCCCGCCGACCGACTTTTCCCTCCTCCCCCGACCGGGGGGGACAACTCCCCCCCTCCACCCCGGTATCCTCCACACGGATCCCGGTCATCACCGGCCCCCGGAGCAGACCCATGCCCGCCAACCCCGGCCGCAGCGCCCTGCCTCGTCGCACCATATCCCGCACCTCCCGCCTCGCCGCCGTGATCGCGGCGATCGCCGCCCTCTCCGCCCCCGCCACCCCCCACGCCATGACCTGCGCCCAAGAAACCTACCGGCTCCCCCCCGCCAACATCCAGAAAATCCTCGACGCCGCCCCCACCCCGGCCGTCTCCCTCAGCCCCGACCGCGCGACGATGCTGCTGATCGCCCGGGAGAACCTCCCGCCGGTCGCCGACCTCGCCCAGCCGATGCTCCGCCTCGCGGGCCTGCGCATCAACCCCAACACCAACGGCCCCCACGGCCCGCGCCGCTTCGTCGGCCTGACCCTCAAAGACGTCAAGAGCGGGAAGGAGACCCCCGTGGCCATCCCCGCGGGGTTGGACATCGGCTTCCCCTCCTGGGCCCCCGACGGCTCGCGCTTCGCCTTCACCGTCACGCGCGAGGACGGCGTCGAGGTCTGGATCGGCGAGACCGCCACCGGCGCGGCCCGCGCCATCACCGGCCCCGCGCTCAACGCCGCGGCGGGCGGCTTCCGCTGGATGCCCGACAGCCGGCGCCTGCTGGCCCTGATGGTCCCCGAGTCCCGGGGCGACGCCCCCGAGCGCCCCAAGGCCCCCACCGGCCCGATTGTTCAAGAGACCGCCGGCTCCACCGCCCCCGTCCGCACCTACCAGGACCTCCTGAGCGACCCGCACGACGAGGCCCTCTTCGACCACTACATGACCTCGCAGCTCGCCTACCTCGACACCGGAACCGGCGAGCGGATGAACATCGGCGAGCCGGCGATCTACGCCGACTTCGATCCCTCCCCCAGCGGCGAGTACCTCCTGATCTCCCGCGTCCAGCGCCCCTACTCCTACCTCGTCCCCATGGGCCTCTTCCCCGAGCTCGTCGAGCTCTGGGACGCCAGGGGCAACCCGGTGCGCGAGCTCACCCGCGTCCCGCTCCGCGAGGAGATCCCCATCCAGGGCGTCGAGAAGGGCCCGCGCCGCTTCGCCTGGCGCGACACCGACCCGCACACGCTTCTGTGGGTCGAGGCCCTCGACGGGGGGAATCCCAGGAACAAGGTCCCCCACCGCGACCGCCTCATGGTCCTGGAGCACCCCTTCGCCGGCGAGCCCCGCGAGGCCCTGCGCACCGAGCACCGCTTCACCGGGCTGACCTGGCTCGATCCCGCCGGGGCCAAGGGCGCGGCGATGGTCAGCGAGTACGACCGCGACCGCCGCTGGACGCGCACGTGGCTCTACGAGATGGACGCCCCCGGCTCCGAGCCCCGCCTGATCTGGGACCGCTCCGCCCAGGACCGCTACAACAACCCCGGCACGCCGCTGCGCACGCGCCTCCCCAGCGGCCGCTCCGTCGTCCGCGTCGAGGACGGCGCGATCTACCTCAGCGGCCAGGGCGCGACCCCCGAGGGGGACCGCCCCTTCCTCGACAGGATGACCCTTGAAACCGGGGACACCGAGCGCCTGTGGCGCTGCGAGGGGGAGTGCATCGAGGCGGTGATCGACGTCCTGGGCGACGGCGGCCTGACGTTCCTCACCCTGCACCAGTCGCCCGCCGACCCGCCCAACTACTTCATCCACGACCTGAACGCCCTCACGCCCGAGACGGTGCGCACCCGCGTGACCGACTTCCCCGACCCCGCCCCCGAGCTGCGCGACGTCAAGAAGGAGCTCGTCACCTACACCCGCGCCGACGGCGTGCAGCTCTCCGCGACGATCTACACGCCCCCCGGCTACGACCCCCGGCGCGACGGCCCGCTCCCCCTGCTGGTCTGGGCCTACCCGCTGGAGTACAACGACCCGGCCACCGCCGGGCAGGTCTCCGGCTCCCCTCACCGCTTCACGCAGATCGGCGGGGCCTCCCACCTGTTCATGGTCCTCCAGGGGTACGCGGTGATGGACGGGGCGACGATGCCCGTGATCGGCGACCCCGAGACGGTCAACGACACCTTCATCGAGCAGATCGTCGCCAGCGCCCAGGCCGCGATCGACAAGGCCGTGGAGATGGGCGTCGCCGACCGCGAGCGCGTCGCCGTCGGCGGCCACTCCTACGGCGCATTCATGACCGCCAACCTGCTGGCCCACAGCGACCTGTTCAAGGCCGGCATCGCCCGAAGCGGCGCGTACAACCGCTCGCTCACTCCATTCGGCTTCCAGGGCGAGCGGCGGACCTACTGGGAGGCCGTGGAGACCTACACCCGCCTCTCCCCCTTCACCTACGCCAACAAGATCAACGAGCCCCTGCTGCTGATCCACGGCGAGCTCGACCCCAACCCCGGCACCTTCCCCATGCAGTCCGAGCGGCTCTACCACGCCGTCAAGGGCCACGGCGGCACCGCCCGCCTCGTGCAGCTCCCCTACGAGGGCCACGGCTACCAGGCCCGCGAGTCCGTCCTGCACACCCTCGCCGAGATGACCGACTGGCTCGACCGCTTCGTCAAAGCCCCCGGCCCCGGCAACACCCCCCAGTAAGAAGAAGGCCCAAGCACAAACGAGAGCCCCAAGCAGAAAGGAAGCCCCGGGCACAAGCCCGGGGCCGTCCGTTCACGCGCGCCGTTGCGGTCAAAGACAGATCGCGGGGGAAGCGGGGAAGCGTGGAGAAATAAAGAAAAGGCCTGATCACCCCGCCGCCGCCACACCCCCGCTGGTCGCGTCCCCACGATCCCCTTCTCGGCCCAATCCCCCTGTCTGTCTTCTTCCCCGCGCCTCCCCGCCATCCCCGCTCCCCCCGCGTTCCTGTCCCTTCTCTTGTCTTCCCCCCGCGCTCCCCGCGATCCGCCTTCGAGCAAACGCGCGAACGAGAACAGACGCTCCAGGCCCCCGCCCTACAGCACCTTGACCACCGCCACCCCCAGCGTCGCGATCATCACGCCCCCGACGAACGCGTACGGCCTCCACCGCTCCCACGCCCGCCGCGCCCGGCGCGAGCGCAGCGCCTCCAGCCCCACCGCCCTGGCGATCCGCTCGCTCACCGTCAGCCTCCCCTCGCGCCCCTGCCGGATCACATCCCCCATCGACTGCGGCGTCCAAACTGAGTTGCTCATCGGCGGCTCCCTCCTCCGCTGGACATCGTGGGTCCAAGTGTCGCCCGATCGCGCCCGCGATTCAAGACCCCACAACAGGTTTTTGTGCCCAGCCCGGAACGAACTACACCGCCGAGAGTTGCGCAGCGGCCCCCGCGCGACCCCAATCAATCCTGGAAAGCCCTCCCCCGCGAGGCCCGGCTCCCGCAACCGCCCGCACCCGGCGTGATACGCCCCCCGCGATCCGGCGCGCCCCCGCTCCCGACCCATCTCGCCGGCGCCCTCCCCGCGGCCGGGGCGATCCTTTCCCTCGCGATCCACCCTGTCCGGGCGTCGGCGCAGCCGGACGAGCCCGCGGCCATCCCACCCGCGCATCACCCGGGTTCCCGCGCCGGCCGTCGCGCCGGCGGCGGCGGCGATCTCCGGCGCCGGCTGGGCTCCGGGCCCGCTAGCATCGCCATGGCGAGACCGAGGTCCGCCGGGGGGCGAACGGCGGGAGGGCGGCCATGCCCAACATCGGCAAAGCGCTCGTCATCATCGGCATCGTTCTTGTGCTCGTCGGCGGCGCCGTCTGGGGCCTCGGACGCGCCGGCTTCCGCGGCCTCCCCGGCGACATCCGCTACGAGTCCGGCAACGTCCGGATCTACTTCCCCATCGTCACGATGCTCGTCGTCTCCGTCCTGCTCACGCTCGCCCTCTGGGCGTGGGCATGGCTCACGCGGCGCTGACCTCCCCGCGATCGCCGCCCCCTGACGGCCGCGCCGGTCACGCCCCCCCGCCCCCCCCTCCCTCGCCCATGCCGCCCCTCGGCTCCGGCATCCGGCTCGGGCCGACGTTCATCTCCGGCATCGCCTCCTCGCGCCGCTCCACCGGCTGCGAGGCGTCGTGCGGCGGGTTGCCCGTCTCGATCATCATCTTCATCCGCATCAGGTCCTGGTCCATCTCGCTCTTGGGGTCGGCCCCGAAGAGCTTCGCCGCCAGGTGCCCCAGCGTGCCCCCGGGCGGGTGGTACGCCAGCTTCACGCTCACCCGCGTCCCGCCCGCCTCGTTCTCCTCGAAGCGGATGACCCCCTCGTTCTCGATCGGCGAGCCCTCGACGCTCTGCCACGCGAGCACCCGCCCCGGCTCGTACCTCGTCAGCTCCGCATCCCACTCCAACGTGATCCCCGCCGGCCCCGAAACGACCCAGTGGGTGAGGTCGCCCTCGACCTCGCGCACCTCGCGCACGTGCGACATGAAGTGCGGGAAGTTCTCGTACCGCGTCCAGAACTCGAAGACCCGGTCCACCGGCGCATCGATGTGGATCGTCTTCTGCACGACCACCCTGCGCCGGCCCGCCCCGATCCCCAGCAGCCGCGTCGCCGGCATGTTCGTCAGCGACCTCACCGCCAGCCCCGCCCCCGCAACCCCCAGCGCCAGACCCAGCAGGTCGCGCCGGATCAGCGCGTAGGAGACCAGCGCGCCCCCGCCCAGCCCCGCCGCCAGCCGCGTCGGCGGCGACCACCGCACCCGCGCGAGATCCCGGCTCCGCCCCCGCCGGCCCCTCACCTTGCCCCCTTGCAGCCCGGGGACGTCCCCCGGCTCGTCGTGCGGCTCGAGCTGGTTCTCCACCTCCCGCACCCCGCGCACGGCGCGGACCGTGGCGATCAGGTTGTCCACCTCGTCCGACAGCACCGGCCCGCTCAGCACCACCGTCCCGTTGTACGCGTCCACGTGGATCGACCCCGGGTGCGACACCGCCCGCCCCAGCGCTGCGCGGACGCGGGCGCACAGCCGCTCCTCCGAGACCTCCTCCTCTCGGAGCATCGCCCTGGTCTCCGCCACCAGCCCGCGCGCCCGCGACGCCGCGTCCCGCGCCGTCTTGCGCGCCCCCGTCTCCGCCACGCGCCACGCGTGCACCGCCTGGTCGCGGATCAGCGACCGCCGCCGCCGCCCCCGCGCCGGGTCCAGCAGGTACATCAGCCCCGCCCCGATCGCCGTCGCCATCGCCGCCGTCAGCAGCTGCGGCACGCCCCCGCCCCCGCCCCGCTCCTCCCTCCGCACCCTCTCGCGCCGAGGCGTCTCGCGCCACTGCATGATCTCGGAGCGCAGCCGCGGGACGTCGAGCCGCGCGATCCGCTCGCTCCCGAACTGCTTCGCCCGGTGCAGGTACTCACTCGCGAGCCCGTTCTTCTTCTTCGGCGTCCCCGCCGCGAGCCCCAGCCCCCCCAGCGCCCCCGCCAGCAGCCCCGTCACCCCCGGCGAGATGCCCGCGCTGCCCCGCCCCTTCCTCTTCGATATCGACATCGGCCGCCGCCGCGGGAAGTGGGCCCCCCGCCCGACGCCTGAGACCTTCCGGTCCTTCGACCCCAAGAGTCCGCCGAGCATCGAAGCGCCCTTGGGCGCGACCGTCTTGACGCCGGAGCTGAGCATTTCGGCGTAGCGCATGGTTCCACCTCCCTGGGCCCGGCGCCCCGCGGCCGGCCCGGGCCGCGGAGACGCGTGGCAGCCTTGTAGTGCTAGCGGCGACCGAGCGCGGCCGTCAACGGTCGGAGGTTGGCCCCGCGTGAGCCTCCGGTGAGGGAAGGTTCGCCGGGCGCACCCCGGCCCCTCCGGCGGGTCCGCGGAACGTGCCGGACGTGCCGAGCGTCCGGGCGGCGTAGCGTTCCCCCATGGCCAGCGGACCCACCGGCGACGGCGCCTACGTCATCACCCTGCTGCGGGAGCTCCTCCGCATCAACTCCGTCAACCCCATGTTCGGCGAGAAGGGGGCCGCGGCCGAGGGGGCCATCGCCGCCTACGTCGCCAGCGTCCTCCGCCGCATCGGCGTCGCCACCCAGGTCCACGAGTGCGCCCCCGGCCGCGTCAGCGTCGTCGGCGTCCTGAAGGGCTCCGGCGGCGGCCGCTCCCTCATGCTCAACGGCCACCTCGACACCGTCGCCCTCGGCGGGATGAAGGCCCCGCTGGAGGGGCGGGTCGAGGGCGGCCGGATCTACGGGCGCGGGGCCTACGACATGAAGGGCGGCGTCGCCGCCTGCATCGCCGCCGTCAGGCGCCTCGCCGAGACCCGCGCCCGCCTCCGCGGCGACGTCGTCCTCGCCCTCGTCGCCGACGAGGAGGACGCCAGCCTCGGCATGCTCGACGTCGTCAAGCGCTACCCCGTGGACGGCGCGGTCGTCACCGAGCCCACCGGCGAGAAGCTCGCCCTCGCCCACCGCGGCTTCATGTGGGTGAAGGTCACCACCACCGGCCGCGCCTGCCACGGCAGCCGCTTCGACCTCGGCATCGACGCCAACATGATGATGGGCCGCTACCTCTCCCGCCTGGGCCAGCTCGAGCGCGAGGTCCGCACCCGCCGCGCCCACCCACTCGCCGGCCCCCCGTCCCTGCACGCCCCGCTGATAAGGGGCGGCGTCGGCGCCTCGATCTACTCCCCCGTCTGCGAGCTGCACATCGAGCGCCGCACCGCCCCCGGCGAGGACCGCGAGACCGTCCTGGCCGACTTCCGCCGCATCGCCGACAACCTCGCCCGCGAGGACGATGCGTTCCGCGCCGCCGTCGAGGAGGTCATGTGGCGCAGCGCCTTCCAGGCCCAGGAAAGCAGCGCCGTCGCCGCGGCCGTCGCCGGCGCCCACCGGTCCGTCGTCGGCGCCGAGCCCCAGACCGTCGGCGCCCCCTTCTGGACCGACGCCGCCATCCTCCGCGAGGCCGGGACGGACGTCGTCGTCTACGGCCCCGACGGCGCGGGCGCCCACGAGGACGAGGAGTGGGTGGACGCCGAGTCCGTCAAACGCCTCGCCGAGGTGCTCACCAGCGCCGCCATGTCCTACTGCCGATGACCCGCCGCGCCGCGAATGCCGCGAAGAACTCGAAGCAAGACAAGGACGAAGAAGACTCACCACAGAGGCACAGAGAAGAGAGGGGAAATGGGCTTGAAGAGGGAGTTGGGAGACTCGGGGAAGAGAAGAGGAAGGCGGGTACACAGAGATCACAGAGATCCACAGAGGGCACAGAGAGGGAGCAGGTTGAATGAGCGCTGGGCCCTCTCGCACGCACAAGCGGTCGGGCGCCGATCCATTGTCGGGCCGCACGGCGCCCTCGCCAACCGCCTCTGCCCCAATCCCTGTCTTCCTCTGTGACCGCTGTGGATCTCCGTGACCTCCGTGTTCCTGTCTTTTCTCCTTCCCCTCTTCCCCGCGATCCCCGCTTGCCCCGCTCCCCCCGCGTTCGCTTCTCTTCCGCCTGTCTTCGTGCTCTTCTTCGCGTTCTTCGCGACCTTCGCGTTGAAAATGCCTTTCTCTTCTCTGTGCCTCTGTAGCGAGTCTTCTTCCTCTTCCCCTCAACGACGCTCAAGAACGCGCGACAGCGGGAACGGGCTCTCCGACCCATCGAGCATCGCCGCGACCGTCGCCGTCGCCGTCCGGAACGCCATCGACATCCCGTGCCCCGTGAACGCCCCGCAGAACCACACCGACCCCCCCGGGTGCTCCGGCAGCGGCCCCGTCAGCGGCAGCCCGTCCGGCGAGAACCCCATCACCCCCGACCACCGCGTCGCGATGCTCTCGCCCCCCGCGTGCAGGAACGCCGGCCCCAGCAGCGACGCCGCGAACCGCTCCAGCGCCCCCTGCACCTCCGGCGTCGTCGCATCCTCGTAGCCGACCTCCCGCTCCGCGAAGTACGTCCGGCACCCCCCGATCACCACGCTCCCGTCCGCCGTCTGCCGCAGGTACTCCGACCCGTGGTTCGCGTAGTACGAGAACGCCAGCGTGATCGGCCGCTCCCCGCCCTCGGCCGCCGGCGCGTTGGGCAGCGCGAACATCTGCCCCCGCCGCGCCGTCACCAGCCCCGCCAGCGTCGGCGACAGCTGCGGCCCGTACGCGTTGGCCGCGATGAGCACGTGAGGCGCGACCAGCGCGTGCGCCGGCGTCTGCACCCGCACCAGCCCCCGCCCCTCCGGCGCGGGCGAGATCGACAGCGCGGGCGTCTGCTCGTGCACGACCGTTGTGCCGGGATCCAGCTTCCCCGCCAGGTGCCTCACGAGGTGGATCGGGTTCACCGACCCGTCGTGCGGGTTCAGCAGCCCGCCGCGGACTCCCGCCTCCCCCGCCCGGCGGAAGATCGTGTCGTCCGCATCCCCGGGCCCGAGCCACGGCGCATCGAACCCGTCCTCGCGGAGCATCTCGCCGCTGCGCTGGAGCTCCTCCGCCTGCTCATCCGTCAGCGCCAGCAGGCAGCTCGGAACCCGCCGGTACGACGGCAGGTCCTCCACCCCCTCGCGCCGCAGGTCCGCCAGGTTGTCCTCGGTCCACTTCCACACCAGCTTCGCCACCGCCCGCCCGTAGATCCGCACCGCGTCCGCGTAGTGGTCCGCCGCGCCCCGCATGAGGAACCCCGCGTTGCGCCCCGAGGCCCCCGCCGCGAGCGTCTGCCGCTCCAACAGGTGCGTCCTCAGCCCGCGCCGCTGCAGCGCCAGCGCCGCGGCCACCCCGCAGATCCCCCCGCCGATCACCACGGCATCCGCGTGCACGGTCTCGGGGCTCGGTGAAAAACGCCAGTGGGGGACGGTCATCGCCACAGCATAAAGCCCCCGCCCCGCACCGGCCAGATGCAGGATCGCGCTGGGTGAGCCCTCCCTTCCGACCCGCCCACCCCCCTCCGCCCGCGGCCGGAGAAGAATCCCCCACATCACCCACGGGGGCGGAGGTGCACCATGGCGAGCGGGCGGGCAAGGCGGGCGTGGGCGGCGGCGGTGAGGGGGATCGGGGGAGCGGCGCTCGCCATCCTCCCCGGCTGCATCGTTCAGCAGATGAACGAGAACCTCGCCGGCGTCCGCGAGTCCGTCGCCTCCATGGAGCAGAAGCTCGACAACCTCCAGACCACCAACGACCTCCTCGCCGACGTTCACCAGCGCCTCGCCTCCATCGAGGCGATGAACGCCTCCATCGAAGAGATGAAGGCCTCTATGGGCGACCTGCGGGCGATCACCGAGACCGTCCTCCAGGTCCGCGCCGACATCGAGCGCGTCGGCGAGATGGCCGACGGCCTCGCCCGCGTCGCCTCCCTCGCCGAGGGGATCTCCGCCGACGTCTGGGCCATGCGCTCCGAGGTCGCCGCCCTCGACCAGCTCAACGAGGCCGTCCAGCAGCTCGGCGCCGCCACCCTGCGCCTGGGCGAGGCCACCGCCCGCCTCGAGGAGGGGTCGATGCGCCTGGCCGACGCCAACGCCTCCCTCGAGATCGCCGTCCGCCAGATGCAGACCCTCGACGACATCGCCCGCTCCCTCGAGAGCGTCGAACGAAGCCTCCGCACCGTCAGCGGCGCGCTGGAGCTCGTCCCCGGCGTCCCCGAGCGCCCGCCCCGCTAGCCCTCCCCACGCCCACCCGCTGAGCGCCCCGCCAGCCGCCGCAGCGCCTCCCCCGTCACCCGGTACACCGTCCACTCGCTCATCGGCTCCGCCCCCAGCGCGCGGTAGAACCCGATCGCCGGCTCGTTCCAGTCCAGCACCGACCACTCGAACCGCCCATACCCCCGCTCCACCGCGACGCTCGCCAGGTGCGACAGCAGCGCCCGCCCCAGCCCGCGCCCCCGCGCCGCCGGCCGCACGAACAGGTCCTCCAGGTACATCCCCGGCCGCCCCAGCCACGTCGAGAAGTTCGTGAAGAACAGCGCGAACCCCTCCGCCCTCCCCCCGATCTCCCCGATCACGCACTCCGCCACCGGCCGCTCCGCGAACAGCGCGGCCCGCAGGTCCGCCGCCGTCGCCACCGCCGCCTCCGGCTCGCGCTCGTACTCCGCCAGTTCTCGGATCAGCGACAGGATCAGCGGCACATCGTCGGCCGTCGCGGGGCGGATGCGGATCTCGCCTGTGCTCATGCCGCAGGATACGGCGCCGCACCCCCCCGCGCCTCCCGTCGCACCCCGCCCGGCCCCGCCTCAGCACCCGATCGACGGGATCCAAACCCCCCGAGGCGGGGTGTACGGCCCGATGCTCATGTAGCTCATCACCTTCACCGTCCGGTGCCCCGCCGCGAGGCAATCCCGGAACAGCCCCTCCTGGCTCAGCGGCACCAGCACCCGCTGGAACGGCGGCGGCACACTCCCCGCCGCGTGCGCCATCAGCGCCAGCATGTCCCCGCGCTCCGCGGCGAACCCGTGCCCGAAGTACCCCGGGAACAGGTACGCCGCGACCCGCCCCCCGCGCTCCAGCACGAACCCCGGCAGCTCCCACTTGATCGCCGCCGCCGCCTCCCGCCGCCGCGAGTGGTGGTAGTGCCCGCGCGACAGATCCTCGATCGCCCGCAGATCGTCCGCCGCGATCGGCCGGATCACACCCCCGTCAGCCGCCCTCGCCC
>JBIQJK010000232.1:0-3108 GCA_044507535.1 Planctomycetaceae bacterium
CGGGGAGGTCAGGGGCGCATGAGGGCGCGGGCGCGGGTGGCGACGAGGTCCCACTGGAAGGCGGGGCCGGGGTCGATCTTGTTGTCGGTGAGGTGGAAGTGGCCGATGTGGCCGCGGTAGGCGGCGAGGCGGTCGGGGGGGAGGGTGGTGGTGATGAGGTTGCCGCGGGCGTCGCGGGGGTAGTCGCAGGGGAGGTTGGGGAAGACGGTGCAGAGGGTCGCGGTGAGCTTGATGAGGGAGTCGTACTGCTGGGGGGTGAGGTCGAACTGGACGAGGTCCTGGCCGTGGATCGTGCCGCGGATGGGGTCATCCCGAGCGGGGCGGGGGGTGAAGTTGGGGGTGCGGATGCCGCCGTCGCCCATCCAGGATGGGAGGGTGATGGTGGTGCGGCCGGAGGGGTCGGTGGCGTACCAGGAGTTGAGGGGGGGAGGGAGGAAAGGAGGATCTGGAGGTGCGGAGGGAACCCACCCCCCAACACCTTCCCTCAGGGAGGGGGCTTCAGAAGGGAAGCCATGTCGAGGACGGAGGGGGGCCATGGAGCTGTCACCCGCATTCTCTTCCAAGGGAAGAGGGGGCTGGAGGGGGTAGGCGCCGATGTTGGCGATCTCGATGCCGATGGAGCGGTCGTTGGCGGGGCCGGCGTGCCAGGCGCGTTCCTTGAGGTCGAGGGTCTGGTAGATGGTGCCGTCGAGGTCGAGGAGGAAGTGGACGCTGAGGCCGCGGTGGTCGTGGAGGACTTTGAAGCATTGGCGGGAGGCGCCGCAGACGTCGTAGTGGATGACGAAGAGGTCGATGCGGTCCTGGAGGTCGGCGAGGGTCCAGCCGCCGCCGCGGACGCGTTCGAGGGTGTCGGGGGGGAGGGAGCGGGCGAAGCGGAGGCCGTAGCGGTTGGGAGTCGCCCCCCCACTGCCGCTGTCGGGCGGGGTCCAGGGGGCCTGGTCCCAGGGGGCGAAGCGTTTTTCGGTGCGGTAGGCGTCGTAGCCGCCGGGGTCGGTCCAGAGGACGACGGGGGCGCCGGTGTGGAAGAGCTGGCCGGCGATCATGATCTCGTCGCCGCGGCGAAGGAGGGGTTGGCCGGGGTGGGGTTTGGCGGTGCAGGCGGGGAGGAGGAGGGGAGGGAGGAGGAAGAGGGGGGGGAGGGGGGGAGGGGTGGAGGTGAAGAGGTGTGGAGGTGAAGAGGGGAGCTGCCCCCGACCCCTTTCATGATGGAGGAGACTTGAGAGGGGGAGTCGGGGAGCTGTGTCGAGAGAGGAGGGGGGCCATGGAGCCCTCACCCGGCCTCTCTCAAAGGGCGAGGGGGCGGAAGAGAAGGGAAGAGTGGAGGGAGAGGGGGAGCATGGGCTGGAAGGCCGCGGCGTGGGGCGGGGGGGCGACATTGGATGGTTTGTGCGCGATGGGCCGATCATGGGGGGATTGTCGGGCGGCGCGGGGTCTGGACGCCAGGGAAGGGGCGCGCGGGGGCGGAGCCGGTGAGCGATGTTAGTGCTGCTTGGCGAGGCCGGGTTCACAGCGCGGGACTGGGGGGTGCTGGCGGGGTACTTCGCGCTGCTGCTGGGGACGGGGTACGCGCTGGCGCGGCGGACGCCGTCGGGGTCGGCGGAGTACTTCCTGGCGGGGCGGCAGATGCCGGTGTGGGCGGTGGCGGTGAGCGTGCTGGCGACGAGCCTGTCGGCGGCGACGTTCATCGGGGGGCCGCAGCAGGCGTACGTGGGGAACCTGACGTACCTGTCGGCGAGCGTGGGGGCGCTGCTGGCGGTGGGCGTGGTGGCGGTGTTCTTCGTGCCGGCGTTCTACCGGGCGGACGTGAGCACGGTGTACGAGCTGCTGGAGCTTCGGTTCGGGGTGGGGGCGAAGCGGGCGGCGAGCGCGATGTTCATGGTGGGGCGGGTGTTCGCGAGCGGGGCGCGGGTGTTCATCGTGGCGATCCCGGCGTCGATGATCGCGTTCCAGGACGACGACCCCGGGCACATGGTGGCGGCGATCGCGGCGCTGTCGGCGGTGGCGGTGGGGTACACGCTGGTGGGCGGGATCCGGAGCATCATCTGGACGGACGTGATCCAGACGAGCGTGTTCGTGGGGGCGGCGCTGGCGGCGGCGGGGGTGCTGTTGTGGAAGATCCCGCTGGGGACGGGGGAGCTGGCGGCGGCGCTGGCGGGCTCGCCGGGGCCGGGGGGGACGAGCAAGCTGACGGTCTTCTCGCTGTCGACGGAGCCGGGGGCGAGCTACACGCTGTGGACGGCGGTGCTGGGGTTCACGATCCTGAACCTGGGGGCGTACGGGACGGACCACGACCTGGTTCAGCGGATGCTGACGTGCCGGTCGGCGGTGCGGGGGTCGTGGTCGGCGGTGCTGGGGATCCTGGTGGGGCTGCCGGTGACCGCGCTGTTCATGGCGCTGGGGCTGCTGCTGTACGTGTTCTACACGCGGGCGGACCTGATGGGGGAGTCGGCGCCGGGGTACGGCGCGCCGACGGGGAAGGACGTGTTCCTGACGTTCATCCTGCGTGAGATGCCGGCGGGGATGGCGGGGGTGATGCTGGCGGGGCTGTTCGCGGCGGGGATCGGGAGCCTGAACTCGGCGCTCAACGCGATGTCGGCGACGCTGCTGAACGACTTCTACCGGCCGCTGCGGCCGGGGCTGAGCGAGCGGCACTACCTGATGATGGGTCGGCTGGGGGTGGTGGCGTGGGGGGCGGTGCTGGGGGCGTTCGCGTGCGCATGCGTGTGGTGGTACCAGGCGATGAGGGAGGAGGGGCAGACGCTGATCGACTTCGCGCTGTCGGTGATGAGCTTCGCGTACGCGGGGCTGGTGGCGGTGTTCGCGACGGCGATCTTCACGCGGCGGGGGAGCGCGGCGAGCGCGGTGGCGGCGCTGGGGGTGGGGTTCGCGGCGGTGCTGGCGATGCAGCCGTGGGCGTGGCGGGCGTGGGCGCCGCTGACGCCGGTGATCGGGAGGGAGCTGGCGGAGGTGAAGCTGGCGTACCCGTGGCAACTGCTGATCGCGACCGCGCTGGCGACGGCGGTGTGCTGCATGGGGCGGGGGCGGGGGCGGGCGGCGGCGAAGGGGGCGTGAACCGGGGGGCGCGGGCGGGGGTACTGTGGGGGTACT
>JBIQJK010000233.1:0-3088 GCA_044507535.1 Planctomycetaceae bacterium
GGCGGGGAGAGGTCTCGGCCTGCAGCCGTGGCCCGGCGGCCGCGGGCTTCCGGCGGCGTCCGGGCGCCGGGGTGATTCCGTCACAGCGCGGGGGCGGCGCGCTACGGCTCCGGCGCGGGGAGGCCGGCGCGGATGAGTTCGGGGAAGTCGTCGGAGAGGGGGGCGGCGAGGGCGGCGTCGTTGATGCGGGAGCGGCGGCGGAGTTCGGGGAAGGGGAGCGAGGCGTCCAGGGCGCCCGAGGCGTAGAGGTAGCGGTCGGCGAGGCCGTTGAGGATGTGGCGGGGGTCGGTGCGGCCGGTCCGGCCGGCGGCGTTGGCGTAGCGGACGATGTTGATCGTGCAGCTGTTGCTGAGCAGGTGGTAGAACTCGGGGCGGTCGGCGAGCTCGTTGATGCGGTCGAGGTAGACCAGCAGGAGCCGGCGGGCGCCCTTGGGGGAGGTGCGGAGGCGGTAGAGGTAGACGTCCTCGGCGCGGTGGTGGGTGCGGACGGCGACGATGTCTCGCTCGTCGCCGACGACGTAGATCAGCTCGAACTGCTTGAAGAGGGAGGCGATGGGGGAGAAGCCCTCGCCGACCTCGGGGCGGGTCTCGATGGAGATGCACAGCGGGGGGGCGTTGTCGAAGACGAAGCTGACGAAGGTGTGGGCGACCGGGCCGGGGCGCCAGTAGGAGATGTAGAAATCGAGGCCGGTGAGGCGGGAGAGGTCGTACTCGCGCTGCTCGTAGCGGGGCGTGAAGTCGTCGCGGGAGCGGTAGTCGAAGTTGCGGAAGCCGGTGATGAGGACGCGGTCGCCGTCGATGGCGGCGCGGGGCATCACCGCGACCTCCGGGCGCCAGGGGCGGTCGTGGGAGGGGCGGATGGAGGCCCACCAGAGGAGGACGCCGACGAACGCGGCCGCGAGGGCCGGGCGGGCCCAGGGCCGGCGCGTCAGCCAGAGAGCCCAGACGGCGAAGGCGGCGAAGGCCGCGGCGAGGAGGGTGCGGAGCCAGGGCCAGGGGAGGTTCGAGAAGTGGATCGCCAGGGTGGCCCAGGCGAGGCCCAGCGCAAGGATGGCAGCGCTCGCGGCGATCCAGAGGCGGCGGGGCCAGGTGGTGCGCCGCCGGGTTGTGGTGGGGGGAGTGGAGGGGGGCTGCGCGGCGGGCCCGGTTTCGGCGGGGGCGGAGGGTGCCATGTGAGCGGCGCCTCGCGGGAGTGTTGCCGGGAGCGTAGGGGTGGGGGGAGGGAGGCGGATGTGTGGAGCTTAGTGATAGAGCGGGGCGGGGACGGTCGCGCTCGGGCTGCTTAGATGAGGAGCTTGAGGAGCCGGTCGATGAGTTCGTCGAGGGGGATCATCGAGAGGATGAGCGGGAAGAAGGGGAGGGAGGCGAGCACGGCGAGGCGGGCGGCGGTGCGGGGCTCGATGGGGGTGGCGCCCATCTCGCGGATGATGTTGTAGCTGTTGGACAGGTCGGCGAGGGACTGGATGTCGCCGGTTCCCAGGGGGCTCTCGGGGGGAGCGGCGGGGGGGCCGTCGCCGTCCGGTTCGATCCACTTGGCTCGGAAGTCGTCCACGTAGCGGGCGGCGAAGGCGCCGTACTCGCGGTGGCCGGTGCGGCGGGCGCGGGCGACGTGGAAGGTGAAGAAGAGCAGCGGGAGGTAGGCCATGATCACGAGCAGGAGGATGGTGGCGAGGATCTCCAGCTTGAAGTGAGGGAGCGCAGCGCCCAGGCGCCAGATGCGATCGCCGATCTTGCCGGCGGCGAGCGCGGTGTGGGCGAGCAGGACGGAGGAGAGGGAGAATGCGGCGAGGTTCAGGAACCCGAGGCCGCCGGCGCGGTCGGGGTGGAGGGCGTTGAGGCGCAGCGGGAGGCGCGACACGCGCCACAGGAACCAGCACCACACCAGCAGGCGGAAGTACCAGCGGGCCAGCAGGAAGCGGAAGATCGGCATGCTGATGAAGACGTGCCAGTAGCCGGCGGCGGTGAGGGGGGAGTCGTAGCCGCCCGCGGCGTACCACGTGGTGGTGTGCAGGGCGACGTATCGCTTCCAGAGCCAGTAGCCGCCGGTGTAGGCGAGGAGGACCAGGGAGGCCTCGACCCAGCGGGAGTCGCGGAGGCGCACGGCCGCGGCGATGATCCGTTCGAAGCGGGGGCGGTCGTGGGGGGCGATGAGGCCGCGGCTGGTGAACTCGGCGACGGCGGCGACGGTCCGGCGGTGCACGACCACCTCGGCGAGGATCAGGAGCGGCAGGGCGACGAGGTAGCGGGCCTGGGAGGTCAGGTGGGTGAAGAACGGGACCTCGACGCCGCCGAGGGCGTGGCCCTCCGCGGCCGACAGGACCGCGAGGGGAACCCAGGCGATCAGCAGGGCCGCGAGGACGCGGCGTGCGGGGAGTTCGATCTGCGGGCGGAGGAGTCGGGCGAGGAGGTAGCCGCGGTAGAGCGGCCCGCCCACCACGATGGAGAGTCTGGGCGCATTGTCGTCGGGATCGCGCGCGGGCTCGCGGGGCATCGCGGGGCGGTCCTGTGCGGGGGCGCTCCGCGCATGGACGGAAGGGGGGCGCCGGAGATCACCGTAGCCGGAGGGGCGCTGATGGAGCGATGGTGCGTCTAAGCGGCGGCATAGGGAGGATTGATGATCGTTTGACGGGGGCGATAGTCAGTACATGCTAACGAATATGCGGCACCTGGAGTTGCGGCCGCGTGTCGGGTGGGCGGGGTGGGAGGTGCGGGGCGGAGGCTCGCCTGTTCGTTGCGGTGTGAGATGGGCTGGTGTGGGGATCTGGCGCGGGGATCTGGCGTGGGGTGGTGGTGGATGCCCGGCCCCCGAGCTTGCGCTCGGGGCTCCCTGGTGCGGTCGGGGCGCCATCGAACAGGCGCACATTCATGTGTTATCAGGTTCTGTGGCTGGAGTCGAGCGGCCGGGCGGCGCGGGCGAGGCGGTCGTGGATGGCGTGCCAGGCGGCGGCGTCGGCGGGGTTCTCGGCGGAGGTGGGGGGGAGCTCGATGGCGATGAGGGATGGGGCGAGGTCATCGGCCTGGCGGAGGGCGTCGTAGAGGGTGGCGGCGTAGGCGTGGGGGTCGCGGGGCATGGCGAAGGTGGCGTGGG
>JBIQJK010000234.1:0-3051 GCA_044507535.1 Planctomycetaceae bacterium
CCCGCGTCGCCATCCCGACCCGCCCCAGCACCCGCCCCGCGCGGTCCACCACGCCGCACCGCATGTACGTCCCCCCCAGGTCGATCCCCGCCGCGAGCCCGTCCGCCGTGCCGCCCATCGCCGCTCTCCTCCGGAACCCCTCCTAGCGTATCGAAGCCCCGCCCGACCGGGAACCTCATCGACGCGAACCACACCAGGGGAACCCGCCATGCTCTTCCGGATGATTTACGACGACAAGCTCGCCCAGGCCGCCTACCTCATCGGCTGCCAGCGCACCGGCGAAGCCATCGTCATCGACCCCGAGCGCGACGTCGACCGCTACATCGACCTCGCCCGCAAGGAAAACCTCCGCATCACCGCCGTCGCCGAGACCCACATCCACGCCGACTTCGTCTCCGGCGCCCGCGAGCTCGCCGAGCGCATCGGCGCCGAGGTCTACGTCTCCGGCGAGGGCGGCCCCGACTGGCAGTCCCGCTGGCTCGGCCAGAAAGCCGGCGGCAGTGGGGGGGAGTATGCCCACCGGATCCTCCGCGACGGCGACGCCTTCTCCGTCGGCAACATCGACTTCCGCGCCCTCCACACCCCCGGCCACACCCCCGAGCACATGGCCTACCTCGTCACCGACCGCGGCGGCGGCGGCACCGAGCCCATGGGCATCCTCACCGGCGACTTCGTCTTCGTCGGCGACGCCGGCCGCCCCGACCTCCTCGAGACCGCCGCCGGCCAGCAGGGCGCGAAAGAGCCCTCCGCCCGCACCCTCCACGCCTCCCTCGCCCGCTTCGCCGACCTCCCCGAGTTCCTCCAGGTCTGGCCCGCCCACGGCGCGGGCAGCGCCTGCGGCAAGGCCCTCGGCGCCGTCCCCCAGTCCACCGTCGGCTACGAAAAGCGCTTCAACCCCGCCCTCCGCGCCGCCGCGGGCCCGCAGCGAGAGTTCGTGGACTTCATCCTCGCCGGCCAGCCCGAGCCCCCCCTCTACTTCGCCCGCATGAAGCGCATCAACCGCGACGGCCCCCCCGTCCTGGGCGACCTCCCGCGCCCCCGCCGTCTCGCCGCGGCCGAGCTCCGCACCATCGACGCCCGCAAGGCCGCCGTCATCGACACCCGCCCCTGGAAGGCCTTCCGCGAGGGGCACGTCCCCGAGTCCCTCTCCATCCCCCTCGACAACACCTTCCCCACCGTCGCCGGCTCCTACATCCACGAGGATGAGGACGTCTACCTCATCGTCGAGCCCGCACGCGTCGAGGAGGCCGTCCGCGACCTCGTCCGCGTCGGCATCGACCGCATCAAGGGCTACCTCGACCCCAGCGACCTCGAGCAGTTCGCCGCCGCCGGCGGCCGCCTCGTCCCCGCGGGCGAAGAAGACGCCGCGGCCGCCCGCGAGCGCATCGGCGCCCCGACCACCTTCGTCCTCGACGTCCGCCGCAAGGACGAGTACGTCCAGGGCCACATCCCCGGCGCCCTCAACGTCCCCCACACCCGCCTCCCCGCCCACCTCGGCGAGATCCCCCGCGACCGGCGCATCATCGTCCACTGCCGCAGCGGCGTCCGCTCCGCCCGCGCCGCCGCCTACCTCCAGCGCGCCGGTTACGACGTCACCAACCTCGCCGGCGGCTTCCTCGCCTGGGAGCAGGTCAGCGACCTCATCGAACGCTGACCCGTGGCACGCCCTCCGGGGGCCAGCCCGTGCCTCCCCCTCTCCTGATTTGGCCCTTTGGCCCTTGCGATTTGGCTCGTTCCCATGACCTACCCCGCCCTCCTCGGCGCCCTCCTCATCGGCCTCACCATGGGCCTCCTCGGCGCCGGCGGCGCCATCCTCACCGTCCCGATCCTCCACTACCTCCTCGGCCACTCCGAAAAAGCCGCCGTCGCCGAGTCCCTCGCCATCGTCGGCGCCATCGCCGCCGTCGGCGCCCTCCGCGGCATCCGCGCCGGCAACACCGAACTCCGCACCGTCCTCTTCTTCGGCCTCGCCGGCATCGTCGGCGCCGTCATCGGCTCCACCATCGCCGCCTACGTCCCCGGCCCCCTCCAGCTCGCCCTCCTCGCCCTCGTCATGCTCGCCGCGGCCTCCCTCATGGTCCGCAAGCCCACCAGGCCCGACGCCCCCCCGCGCCGCCACTCCATCCCCCTCCTCGCCACGCAGGGTCTCGGCGTCGGCGTCCTCACCGGCCTCCTCGGCGTCGGCGGCGGCTTCCTCATCGTCCCCGCCCTCGTCATCCTCGGCGGCCTCCCCATGAAGCGAGCCGTCCCCACCAGCCTCGCCATCATCTTCCTCAACACCGCCAGCGGCTTCGTCACCCACCTCACCAACTCGCTCCGCGGCCTCGCCCCCGACCTCAACTGGGCCGTCATCGCCCTCTTCTCCGCCATCGGCATCGCCGGCTCCTTCGCCGGCGCCCACCTCGGCGCCCGCCTCGACCAGCGCCTCCTCCGCATCCTCTTCGCCGTCTTCCTCCTCCTCCTCGCCCTCTACATCCTCTGGCGAGAACTCCCCACCCTCCTCCACCTCTAACCGTGGCATGGGCTTGGGGGGGCAGCCCATGTCTCCCCCTCCTCCCCGCCTCACCGGCCCCTGACCACCACATCCACACCACTGGGTGCCACGGCTGGCGGCTTGGGGGAGGGCGCCGGCCGTACCCTCCTCCTCTCCCTCCTCTCTATCTCTCCCCTCCGGCCCCCTCTCCCCCCGGAAGAGGGCAGGGGTGAGGGCTCCATGGCCTCCCTCCCCTCCTCTACACGGCCTCCCTTCGGAAGCCCCCGCCCCGAGGGAGGGGTTTGGGGGCGGGTTTCCGCTTCCCCTCCCTCACCTCCACATCTGCTCACCTCTTCACCTCTTCACCTCCACACCCCTCCCCACTCCCACAACTCTGAGCCGGTCCAACAAAAACCCCGCCGCCGCCTCCGTGTCCTCCCGCAGCCGCCGCGCCTCCGCCAGCAGCGGACCCGTGATCGGGTCCCCCACCGAAGCCACCCGCTCCCCCGTCCCCAGCATCGCCATCACCAGCCGCCGCGCTCCCTCCCCCGCCCCCTCCCGCCCACCGTCAACCCCGC
>JBIQJK010000235.1:0-3046 GCA_044507535.1 Planctomycetaceae bacterium
GGCTCCGCGGCTGCATCTCCCGCTCCCGCAGGTCCTCCGGCAGCTGCTCCACCCTCCCCTCGTACCCGATCGCCACCCCCGTCGCCGGCTCCCACCCCTCCGGGATCCCCAGCTCCCGCCGGCACGCCTCCGCGTCGATCCCCGCCATCTGGTGCACCCGCATCCCCATGCTCTCCGCCTGCACCGTCAGCCACGCCAGCGACTGCCCCACATCGTGCATCGCGTGCCGGTTCGGCTTCCCGTTCCGGTCAAACGCCAGCTTCGCCGCGGCGATCATCACCACCGCCGCATCCTTCGCCCACCGCTGGTTCCCCGGCGCCAGGCACGACAGCACCCGCGCGTGCGCCCCCGGCCGCTCGCGCCGCCGGCCGATCACGTACGCCCACGGCTGCTCGTTGTACGCGCTCGGGCTCCACCGCGCCGCCTCCAGCAGCGCCGCCAGCGCGGCGTCGTCCACCGTCCGCGACGGGTCGAACGCCCGCGGGCTCCACCGCTGCCGGACCAGCGGATGAACGGGCACATCGGTCGGCGCGGGCTTGTCCATGCGGGGGCTCCTTTCCTGTGACCGACGGTGAACGCTGCCGAGCGGAAGGTCGCGCCCGGGCGGGTCGATCCCACGAAGAGACGTGGGAACTCCCCCGCCCGCCGCTGCCCGAAGGCTAGCCGCCCCTGGCCCAGCCCACCCAAACCTACCATCCCGCGACCCTCGCCCCTGGGTCGCCCCATGCCCCCCGCCTCGCCGCATCCCGTCCGTCTCCACTCCGCTCCGCCGGGTGAGGGCGGCTCGCGCTGTCGTCGTCGTCGCCGTCGGATCGCGACTTGGGCCGCGGCCTACCTCGTCCTGTTGCTCATCTCCCACGCCGTCATCGCCGTCCGCGACGCCGCCCCGGAGCCCGCTTTCACCCCGGAGGACCCCCGCGCCCGCCTCCTCGAACTGCCGATGATGGACGACGACGGCCCCGTCATCACCTCCGCGGAGGAGGGGGAAGAGCAGGGGGAGTGGGGGGGGTGGGGGGGGCCGATGCGTCTGGCGTACCTCCAGTGGCTCCCGCCAACCCCGCCGGATCCCTCGCGCCCGCCCGTGGTCCTCCTGCACGGCTCCCCCGGCCGCGCGAGCAACTTCGACCGCCTCGCCCCGCTGCTCGCCGCTCGCGGCTACCGCGTCATCGCCCCCGACCTCCCCGGCTTCGGCGACTCCTCGCCGGATGTCCCGTCCTATTCCACCCGTGCCCACGCCCACGCCGTCCGCGCCATGCTCGACGCCCTGGGCGTCCGCCGCGCGCACCTGCTCGGCTGGTCCATGGGCGGGGGCGTCGCCTTCCACCTCGTGGACGATGAGCCCGACCGCTACGCCTCGCTCACGCTCCTCGCCGCGGTCGGCGACCAGTCCGTCGAGGGCTCCGGCTCGCACACCTTCGAGAAGCTCAAGTACGGCGTCGGCTACGCCCTGCTCGTCGGCGGCCCGCACCTCATCCCCCACTTCGGCCTCCTCGGCACCCACGAGGAGGGCCCCCCGCCGCGGGCCTTCATCCGCAACTTCCTCGACACCGACCAGCGCGAGTACACCGACATCATGCGCCGGCTCCGCACGCCGACGCTCATCCTCCACGGCCGCGACGACTTCCTCGTCCCCGACTACGCCGCCGAGCTCTCCCACGACCTGATCCGGACCAGCCGCCTGGTCATGCTCGACGCCTCGCACTTCCTCCCCTTCATCCAGCCCGATCAGACCGCGGACCACCTCGCCCCCTTCCTCGCCCGCCACGACGGCCCCGCCGCGCCCCCCGTCCGACAGCGGGCCGACCTCGCCCCCGCCGCGGCCATGGTGGACGAGCTCATCGACGAGCTCGCCCCCGCCGTCCGCGCGGTGCCGTGGTGGGCCCTGCTGGCCCTGGTCGCCGTCGCCTCCGCCGCCCTGCCCACGGGGGCGACCCTCGCCGCGGCCCTGCTCAGCAGCGCGCTGGTCATGGACTTCGGCGTCGCCATCGCCGGCCTCCTGGTCGGCATGTCCGCCCGTCGCGCCCCGACCTTCGGCGCCCCCCCGCCCCGACCGCTGCTCCCGCGCATCGCCTCCAACGCGGTCCTCGCGCCGGTCATGTTCACCGCGGCCTCGATCCTCTCCGGCGCGGTCGTCCTCCCCGCCGGGGAGCATCTCGGCGCCGCGGGCCTCGCCGTCGGCTTCGTCGCCAGCCTCGCCCTCCTGCGCGCCCTGCCCCGCGTGCCGACCCGCCGCGGCCGGCAGCACCTCCGCATCGCCGCGCGCCGCGCCATGCACCACGAGTTCTGGCCCGCGTGGCTCTTCTACCTCCCCGCCGTCCCCTACTGGGTCTACCTCGCCCTCCGCCACCGCCACCCCCTCGTCTTCACCTGCTGCAACGCCGCCATCCAGCCCGGCGGCGGCGTCATCGGCGAGTCGAAGGAGGCCACCCTCGCCGCCCTCCGCGGCCCCCCCGGCTCCCCGCCCCCCCCCCCCCCCCCCCCCCCTCTTCCCCCCCCGCCCCCCCCCCGACCCCCCCCCCCCCGCGCCCCCGACCTGATCGAGTCCGACCCCTCCCTCGGCGGCCTCCCCGTCGTCCTCAAGCCCGACGACGGCTACCGCGGCTTCGGCGTCCGCCTGGCGCGCACCGAGGGCGACGTCCGCGCCTACTTCCACGTCCACACCCGCGCCGTCCAGGTGCAGGCGTACCACCCCGGCCCGCACGAGGTCGGCATCGTCTGGGCCCGCCGCCGCCAGAGCGCCCGCGCCGCGGGCGACGGGTCACCCCTGGCCGGGTCCATCGTCTCCATCACCCGAAAGGAGTTCCCCGTCGTCACCGGCGACGGCCGGCGCACCCTCCGCGAGCTGATCCTCGCCCACCCGCGCTTCCGCCTCCAGGCCGGCGTCTTCCTCGAGCGCCTGCGCGACCGCCTGCACGAGGTCCCCGGCGAGGGCGAGCCGGTCCGCCTCGCCGAGTCGGGCAACCACTGCCAGGGGACGCTCTTCCGCGACGGCTCCGACCTGATCACGCCGGCGCTGGAGCGCCGCATCGACGAGCTCGCGCGCCGC
>JBIQJK010000062.1:0-20966 GCA_044507535.1 Planctomycetaceae bacterium
AGCGGGGGGGGGAGGGGGGGCGGGGGCTGCGAGCCTGGCGTGGTGGCGGGGGGCGGTCGTGCTGGGCCTGGTCGCCGCCGCGGCCGGCGTGCTGGCGTGGTCCGCGCTGGTCTGGTCCCATCACGAGTTCGTGCTCACCGAGGAGCGGGCGATCTGGGCCTCGGGGGTCATCTCCCGGCTCGTGGTGCAGATCCCTCTCGAGCGGGTGCAGAACGTCGCAGCCTACCGCTCCCTGCGCGAGCGGATCTTCGGCCTGGGCACCATCGGGCTCGCCTCCGCCGGGACGGATACCTTCGAGGTCGTCTGGCCGATGGTGGCCGGGCCCGCGGCCGTCCTCCAGACGGTGACGGACGCGGTCAAGGGGGCGCAGCGGAGACGGGCGATGGACGCGGGTCCGGGTGCGGCAGGAGGAGAGGCTCGGGCCGCGAGGCGTGCGCCCGTGATCGGCCTGGCCGGCGGGATCGGCGCGGGCAAGAGCGAGGTGGGGCGGATCATGGCCGCCAGGGGGTGCCTGGTCATCGACTCCGACAAGGAGGCCAAGGCCATGCTCGACCGCCCGGAGGTGCGGGATGAGCTCGTCCGCTGGTGGGGCGAGGGGATCCTCGCTCCCGACGGCTACGTGGACCGCGCCGCCGTGGCGGAGATCGTCTTCAAGGACCCGGAGCAGCGCCGACGGCTCGAGGGGCTGGTGCACCCGCTGGTGAAGGCCTCGCGCCGGGAGATCATCGAGCGGGCGCAGCGCGGCGAGTGGGGGGGCGGTCCTCCCCCGCGGGCGGTCGTCATCGATGCGCCCCTGCTCTTCGAGGCCGGGGTGGACCGCGAGTGCGACACGGTCGTCTTCGTGGATGCGCCGAGGGAGGCGAGGCTCGCGCGGGTCCGGGCCCGGGGGTGGGACGAGGCCGAGCTGGCCCGCCGGGAGGCGGCCCAGCTCCCGCTGGAGCAGAAGCGGGCCCGCAGCGCGCACGTAGTCATGAACTCGGGCTCGATCGCCGATCTAGAGATGCAGGTGGAGGGGGTGCTCAGACGGATCGAGGCGGGCGGCGTCCCGGCCGGGGCAGGGGCGGGGCCGGGGCCCGGATTGTGAGAAACCCCGCCGGTTGTCGCCCAGTCCGCGGGGGTGATATACTGATTGGCCGACGGGTCAACGGGAGGGGCTTCGAGGTGACCCTCGGAACAGGGCTGATGGTGCGGAACAGGTACGGGCGGTTGGAACCGCGTTGACGCGCCAGAGCGTCGCCGGATCCGGCCGCACAGGCCGCGGGCGAGAGAGACCGGCACGCGGCGGGGGGGGCGGGGCGGGCCCGAGCAGTCGCCGCGGGGTCCAACTTCCACGGTGTTCCAGGCGGGCGTCGGCGGGGGGCGGTCGAGCCCTTCGGGCGGGCCGGGCGTGAGTTCTCCCCCCTTTCCCCCTTTATTCCAGAATCGGTGCATCGGTCACGGTGTGCGTTGTTGCAGGAGCCAGCGGTGGCTGAAGAGACGAAGACCAAGCAAGGACAGGGCGAGGGCAGGCCGAGCCGGCAGACACGGACGTCCAGGGGCGAGTCCCGCGGCGAGCCCCGCGCGCCCGAGGAGACCAAGCCGGCGTCCGCGCCGCGCCCCGAGGTCAACGGCCAGGCGGCCGCGAGCAACGGCCCCGCGACGGGCGGGGGCGGAGGAGGCGACATGGACCGCGACGGGTCGATGGTGCTGCGCGGGGGGCACCGCCGCAAGCGCAAGCGCCGCAAGGGCGGCCCGTCCTTCGGCGGCGGGGGCGGCGGCTACGAGCCCCGGGGCGGCTTCGACTTCGCCCTCCCCAGCGACGAGGAGCTCGAGCGCGAGGCCGCGGAGCTGGAGCGGATCGCCGCCAACGCCGACCCCGCGGCCCAGAAGAACGCCATCTCCATCTCCCAGCTCCAGCGCATGGGGATCGAGGAGCTGCACGACGTCGCCGGCAAGGAGGGCCTGGAGGACTACCACCAGGTCCCCAAGCAGGAGCTGATCTTCAAGATCCTCAAGGCCCGCGCCGCCAAGCAGGGCCTGATGATCGGCGAGGGGACCCTCGAGGTCATGCCCGACGGCTTCGGCTTCCTCCGCAGCCCCGAGCAGAGCTACCTCGCCGGCCCCGACGACATCTACGTCTCCCCGACGCAGATCCGCCGCTTCGGCCTCAAGAAGGGCATGGTCGTCCGCGGGGCGATCCGCCCGCCCAAGGAGAGCGAGCGGTACTTCGCCCTGCTGCGCGTCGACAGCGTCAACGGGCGCGACCCCTCGGTCATCCACGGCCTGAGCAACTTCGAGGACCTCACGCCCCTGCACCCGGAGGAGCGCTACATCCTCGAGACGACCCCCGACCAGATCGAGACCCGCGTCGTGGACCTGGTCGCCCCGGTCGGCAAGGGCCAGCGCGCCCTGATCGTCGCCCCCCCGCGGACCGGCAAGACCGTCCTGCTCCAGAAGATCACCAAGGCGATCCACCAGAACTACCCGGACGTGCGGATCATCGTCCTGCTGGTGGACGAGCGCCCGGAGGAGGTCACCGACTTCCGCCGCAACACCTCCCCCGAGGTCGAGGTCGTCGCCAGCACCTTCGACGAGCAGTCCAGCCGCCACGTCCAGGTGGCCGAGATGGTCATCGAGAAGGCCAAGCGCGCCGTCGAGTTCGGCGAGGACGTGGTGATCCTGCTCGACTCCATCACCCGCCTGGCCCGCGCGTACAACACCGAGATGCCGCACTCCGGCAAGATCATGACCGGCGGCCTGGACTCCAACGCCCTGCAGCGCCCCAAGAAGTTCTTCGGCGCGGCCCGCGCCATCGAGAACGGCGGCAGCCTCACCATCATCGGCACCGCCCTGGTGGACACCGGCTCCAAGATGGACGAGGTCATCTTCGAGGAGTTCAAGGGCACCGGCAACAGCGAGCTGCACCTGGACCGCAAGCTCGTCGAGAAGCGGATCTACCCCGCCATCGACGTCGCCGCCTCCGGCACCCGCCGCGAGGAGCTGCTGATGGACAAGAAGGAGCTCGAGCTCGTCTACCGCCTCCGCAAGGTCCTCAGCGACATGAACGTCGTCGAGGCCATGGAGCTGCTCAAGTCCCGCCTCGGCAAGGTCAAGACCAACGCCGAGTTCCTGATGACCATGAACATGGGCTGAGCCCGCGACCCCTCCCCGGAGGCGACCCGTGGCGCTGTCTCGTTGGATGTGGCGTGGGTTCTTCCTGGTCTTCGCGGCCGCGTGGGCGTGGCTCATGCTGGTCGTCGGCCTGCTGCTGATCACCGACTGGTCCGCCCGCATGCCGCCGCTGCGCGGCTGGGGCGTGGTCCTCGGCGCGGTGCTCCTGGCCGGCGGGCAGTTCGTCGGCGCGGCCATGGTGGCCGACAGGCTCTTCCCTCGCGCCGACCGGCGGCTCTCCATCGGGGTCGAGGCCGTCTCCGGGGCGGTGGCGATGGGGCTGATCGCGGCGGCGGCGGCGGGGTTGCTCGGGTGAGCGCGGAGGCGAGATGACGAAGCGACGGCACGCAGCGGGGGCGGTGATCGCGGGCGTTGTGCTGGCGGCGGCCATGCCGCGGATGACGACGGCGTTCCAGCCGCCGCCGCCGGCCGAGGCCGATCGAGCCGTGCGCGGCGACGCCCAGTCGCCGGCCGCGCAGCGGGCCGCCGAGGCCGTCGCCCGCATCGCCGCCATGGACCTCGCCTCCGTGCCGACGGTCTCCGTGCAGGACTACGCCGTCGCCGCCGGCATCCTCGAGATCGCCCACACCCTCGCCCCGCGCGACGAGGAGGTCCTCCGCCGCCTGCTGGAGGCCCACGAGGCCGCCGGCAACAGCGCCAGGGCCATCGCGCTCCTCCCCCGCCTGCTCGCGATCGATCCCGCTGACACCGTCGCCCAGCTCCGCCTGATCACCGGCCGCATCCTCGACCTTCAGAGCGTGGACGAGCGCCTCGCCGTCTACGAGCGCTTCCTCGGCCGCCAGGGCTCGGGCCTCGACCCCGCCGTCCGCAGCCGACTGGCCCTCGACGCCGCGCTGCTCCTCCGCGAACGCGGCGACGAGCGCGGCTTCGCCGACCGGCTCGCCACCGCCATCGACCTCGACCCCACCAACAAGGACGCCGCCTCCCTCGCCCTCGCCTTCTACTCCGAGCGCGTGCCCGACCCCGCGGGGCGGATGGAGCTCCTGATCACGCTCTTCCGCGCCGACCCGCTCGACCCGGAGACGCACCTGGCCATGGCCCGCGAGCTCTCCCGCGCCGGCGCCTACGACGCCGCGGCCAGGGCCTACGCCATGGGCAGCGCCCTCCGCCAGATCCTGGGCGTCGGCCTCGCCGACGTCGAGCAGGCCGAGATGCACATCCTCGCCTGGCGCAGCGACGGCGCGGCCGCCCTGGTCAAGGCCGCCCACGAGTCGATCTCCGGCCAGCGGCAGATGCTCGAGCAGCGCCGCCAGCAGGCGATCGCCGCCGGCGCCGCCCCCTCGCAGCTCCCCTCCCTGACCGAGGTCCGGCTGAGCTTCCCCGTGGCCAAGGTCGTGCTCGTCGCCGCCGCCGCCACGGGCGACGCCGAGTCGGTCAAGTGGGCCATGCAGGAGCTCGACATCGCGGCCCGCGCCCTCCTCCAGCCCCGCCCCGCCGAACAGGGCGGCGAGCCCGTCGCCCCCGACGAGGCGACGCAGCACGAGGTCTTCGGCGATCTGCTCTGGATGCGCCTCTGGGCCGGTCAGGACCTCGACCTCGCGGCCGAGCAGCTCGACGCCCTCCGCGCCGCCGAGGGGATCAACCCCGACGCCCTCGCCCGCCTCGAGGGGTGGTACCTCATGCGCCGGGGGGACTACGAGGCCGCGGCGGAGCGGCTCCGCCCCCTCGTCAACCGCGACCCCCTCGCCCTGCTCGGTCTCGCCGTCGGCGCCGAGGCCTCCGGCGACGCCGAGGCGGCGCGGGCGTGGTACGCCGACCTGTACCGGCGCGAGACCGGCTCGGTCGTCTCCGCCTTCGCCGCCACCCGGCTCGAGGCGATGGAGGCCCCCATCCCCTCCCCGACGGAGACGGCCCGCCACCTCGCCGCGATGGCCCAGGCCGGCGTCCCGCGCTGGGCCGAGAGCATGATCCAGAACCCCCGTTCCTTCATGGCCATCTCCATCGAGCCCGAGCCGCTGGAGGTCGCCCCCGGGGGACGCATCGGCGTCCGGCTGCGGCTGCGAAACGTCTCCTCCATCCCGCTGGCGGTGAGCCCGAACGGGCCGATCACCTCTCGCATCCTGCTTTCCCCCACCGTCGAGTACGGCCTCAACCACGCCGCGGGGATGCACACGATGACGGTGGTCTCCCTCGACCGGCGTCTGCGGCTGCTGCCGCAGGAGGCGCTGGAGGTGATGGTGCGGCCGGAGCTCGGCTCACTCTGGTACGTCCTCAACAGCCTGGGCGACCGCAACGTGCAGCTCCGCTGGCGGGCGCTCCAGGGATTCCGCATGAACCCGCAGGGGATCTTCACCGCCGGGCCGCTGTGCCTCTCCGCGGAGAGCGCGCTGCAGACCCGCAGGCCCCTGGCGATGGCCGACGCCGGGCCGCCGGCGTTGCTCGAGGCGATCCGCACGGGCGACGGCGAGCGGCTCTACCAGGCCCTCGCCGGCCTCGGGTGGCGCTGGGGCGTGCCCGCCGACCAGGGCGGCCTCGCCGAGTCCGACCTCGAGGAGATCACCGGCGCCATCGCCGACCGCTACGAGCGCTCCCCGCTCCCCGAGCGGCTGATGATCCTGGCGATGACGCCGTCGTCCAACCGCTTCGGGCCAGCCTCGCCCATCGACGCCGCCGCGAGGCAGGACCGCGACCCCGCGGCGATGGCCCTGGTGCTGGTCACGCGCATCACCGAGCCGGACGATCCCTTCTTCGAAACCGCCGCCGCTTCGGGCGACGAGGCTCTGCGCGACCTCGCCGCCGCCGTCGCCGACCGGCTCGCCGCCGGCGTCCCGACGATGGCCCGCCCCATCCGGGCCCAGCCCGGCGGCAACCCGACGGGGCGGCGGTGACCGAGGCCCCGGCCGAGCCCGCGCACGCATCCCCCCCGCGCGGGCGGCGTCTCCGCGGCCTGGTCCTCTACGCGGTCGGCGCTGCGCTCCTGGGCGCGGCGGTCTGGACCGTCGCCCGGCAGGGCGACTCCATCCAGACGGCGTGGGAGTCGGCGCGCGGGGCCTCACCCGCGGTCGTCGTCCTCCTGCTGGCGCTCCCGCTGGTCAACTGCTTCATCTCGGTCCTGGTCTTCTGGACGCTCACCAACCGCTACGGCCGCGTGGGCCTGGGCGAGATGTCCGCGCTGATCGCCTCGGCGTGGCTGCTGAACAACCTGCCGATGCGCCCGGGCCTGGTCGGCCGCGTGGCGTACCACAAGGCGGTCAACGGCATCCGCGTGGCCGACTCGGTCCGGGTGCTCATCAGCGCCGCCGGCTGCACCGCCGCCGCGGCCGGCGTCGCGCTGGTGATGGCGATGTTCGCGGCGTGGCTGAGCGCGGGCGGCGCATGGCTCGCCGCGCTCGCGGCCGCGCCGCTCCTGGTCGGCGTCGCCGCCGGCGCAGCGATAAGGGCTTGGGCCGGCGGGGCGCAGGTGGACCTCCCGTGGCGGCTCGCGGCCGCCGCGGGGCTCCGGTACATCGACGTGCTCGTCTGGGCCGTGCGCTACTGGCTGGTCTTCCGCCTCGTCGGCTCGCCCGTCGGCCCCGCGGGCGCGGCGGTGATCGCCGCCGCCAGCCAGGGCGCCATGCTCGTCCCCGTGCAGCTCGGCGTCCGCGAGTGGATGGTCGGCGTCGCCGCCTCGATCCTCCCCCCCGGCCTGTGGTCGCGGGGCGCGGAGGAGGGCGCGGCGGCGAGCGCGGCGTCCATGAACGCCGCCGGCATAGGGGTTGCCCCGGGCCTTCTGGCGGATCTCGTGAACCGCGCGGCCGAAATCGTCGTAGCGCTTCCTGTAGGGATCGCCGCCGGCGCATGGCTCGCCGGCCGACAAAGGGGGGCGGGCCGAGGGAGCGAGGAGACGGGGGCCCGGGAGAGGGCGTGAATCACATCTCAATCGTCGCCGTCTGTGCGGCCTTTGAGGTCTGCGCGGGTGAGGGCGGCTGCGCGGCCCGGCGGCCATAGAGTGCGCGGGAGCGGGATCCGGATGGGTGCCGATACCCAGAGAGCGGCCGCGGCCGGAGCCGGGAGATGAAGTGGCCCCCTCGAAGGGGGCGCGGTATGGTCAAGGACGGGGACCATGGTCAACAAGATCGAGCAAGACCATCAGCGCTTCCGCCAGATCGTCCGGGGGAAGATCCGGCGCGACCTCCGCCGATTCATCGCCCGGGGCGAGCTGATCGGCAAGGAGGGCAAGCGCTTCGTCTCCATCCCCATCCACGACATCGACATCCCCACCTTCCGCTACGGCGACAACTCCGGCGGCGTCGGCATGGGCGACGGCGAGGAGGGCCAGCCCGTCGGGCAGGGCGACAGCGGCAAGGGCCAGGGCGGCGAGCAGGAGGGCAAGCACATCCTGGAGGTGGACGTCTCCATGGAGGAGCTCGCCGACATCCTCGGCGAGGAGCTCCAGCTCCCCCGCATCAAGCCCAAGGGCGAGCACCGCATCACCACCATCAAGGACAAGTACTCCGGCATCCGCCCCCAGGGCCCCGCGTCGCTGCGCCACTTCAAGCGCACCTACCGCGAGGCCCTCAAGCGACAGCTCGCCCTCGGGACCTACGACCCCGAGAACCCCATCATCATCCCCATCAAGCAGGACCTCCGCTTCCGCTCCTGGACCGAGGTCCGAAAGCCCCAGTCCAACGCCGTCATCGTCTACATGATGGACGTCTCCGGCTCCATGGGCGAGGAGCAGAAGGAGATCGTCCGCCTCGAAGCCTTCTGGATCGACACCTGGCTCCGCCGCAACTACGAGGGGATCGAGAGCCGATACATCGTCCACGACGTCGTCGCCAGCGAGGTGGACCGCAAGACCTTCTTCTCCATCCGCGAGGACGGCGGCACCCGCATCAGCTCCGCGCTGCAGTGCTGCAAGGAGCTCCTCGACGCCCACTACGACCCGATCGACTGGAACATCTACCTCTTCCACTTCTCCGACGGCGACAACTCCTCCGAGAGCGACAACCGCCTCTGCGTGCAGATCCTCGAGAAGCACCTCGTCCCCGTCGCCAACATGTTCGGATACTGCCAAGTCACCAGCCCCTACGGCAGCGGCAGCTTCATCAACGTCCTCCGCGAGGCCTTCCCCGCCGGCCCCGAGGGCGACGACTCTCAACGCGTCGTCACCAGCCGCGTCAACGGGCGCGAGGACATCTACGAGTCCCTGCGCACCTTCTTCAAGGCCGGCAAGTAGGCCCCGCGGCCGGTGCGGCGGATCTCATCAACTGCGCCGGACCCCTCCGCGTATCATCCCCCGGAACTCGCCGTCGCGCCGGGGGGAGCGGCAGGGGCGGGAGGTCGGCTGGGGCGCAAGAGACGTGATCTTCCCCGTCATCTACGCGTGTGTCGTCTGGTACGCCGCGATGCGCTGGCGCCGACGATGGCCCTCGTTCGCCGCCGTGACCGCCGCGGTCGTCCTGCTCTGCGTCCTGGGGATCATCCTTCGTTCGGCCCACGTCCTCGCCGAGCTCGGCGCCGGCGCCCCGGCGCTCACCGGCCGGCTCCGCCACCCCGTCGCCGAGGCGCTCCTCTGGCCCTACACCGCCATGGTGATGGCCGTCGGCCTCTTCATCGCCTGCCTCCCCAGGTCCGCCCCCAGCGAGGCCCACTGCAAGCGCTGCCACTACGACCTCGCGGCCATGAACCCCGAGGGGCTCGTCTGCCCCGAGTGCGGCCTTCCCCAGGAGTACCGCTGCCTCGCCTGCGGCAAGGACCTCAGCGGCCTCGCCCCCATCGGCCTCAAGTGCCCCGATTGCTGCACCGCGTGGGAGGGGCCGGGTCACCGGGGCGTCGGGCAGGAGGCCCCGCCGCGGACGGACCTCGGCGCCGCTTAGCCCGCTCCCCGCCGCCTCTCACCCGCGCAGCAGCCGGTACGCCACCCCCGCCAGCAGCGTCAGCGCCGGCAACCCCAGCACCAGCAGCCACCGGATCGCGCTCAGCCGATCCGCCGACAGCGTCGGGATCAGCGGCACCGCCCGCGCCGCCGGGCTCGCCGCGATCAGCTCATCCTGCCCCGCCAGCCAGTACACCGCCGCCTCGAACAGCTCCAGGTTCCCCGGCGCCTGGTGCACCGTCCGCCCGTCCACCACCCCCGCCGTCCGCGCCGTGATGTCGTCGAAGAACCACCCGTTGGACCCGACGATCACCAGCCGCTGCGGATCCGCCCGGTGCGGCAGCCGCCGCTCCACCGCCGCCGCGAGCGTCCACGGCCCCTGCCGGTCGTCCCGCGCCGAGTCCGGCGCGGGCGGGTTCGCCACCCGCGACCGATGCTCGGCGGGCACGCGGCTGAAATCGACCCAGTCCGACTCCGCCCACGTCTCCGGCCCCGCCGCGACCGCCAGCAGCGGCGTCACCGTCGCCTCCGCCCCCTCGTCCACGCGGATCGGAACCGGCCAGGTCAGGTGCGTCGGCAGGCCGCGCAGAATCGAGGCGATCGGGTGCTCCTCCGCCTCTCCGCCCGCGGCCGCCCCCGCCGCATCCGCGATCAGCAGCTCCGGCAGCACCACCCGCCCCTGCGGCGTCTGGTACTGCCGCATCACCGGCCGCGCCGTGTCCACCCGCACCCCCAGCGGCGCGAGGAACGACACCATCGGGTCCGCCTCGCCGATCGACGGCAGCGTCGAGGGGAGCGCCGCCAGCAGCAGCGGCTTGCCGTCGGCCACGATCCCCTCCAGCGCGGAGGCCAGCCGCCCCATCCGCGTCGCCCCGTCGGCGGAGGAGGCGTCGGTGCTGATGCTGACGTAGACGACCGGCCGCTTGCCCGTCGGGTTCAGCTCGGTCAGCGCGGGGGGCTGCGGGTCCAGCGCGGGGGCCCACTCCGCCAGGTCCATGCCCCGCAGCCGCAGCCGGTCGCGCAGCAGCGAGACGAGCGTGTAGTTCGGCGCCAGCCGGATCGGCGCCCCGTGCACGAGCACGACGATCGGCGCCTCCGGGTTGTTCAGCGAGGCGATCGCCGTCCCCAGCAGCTCCTCCGCCCGGAAGCGCTGGTCGGGCGCCGCCGCGGCCGGATCGGCCCCGGGCGTCCTCGCCGGGAACAGGGCCTCGAAGTTGATGCTGATCAGCCCCGGCGCCGCCTGGAGCGGCCCGCCCTTCCCGCCCGCCTCCGCCGCGGCCGGCGGGCCGATCACCAGCGCGCCCCCCGCCCGCTCCAGGTTCCTGGCCGCAGCGAGGATCGGCGGATAGCGCACCGCATCCAGCGAGGCCACCGCCCGGGCCGCCCGGTCACGGATCGCCTCCGCCGAGGAGAGCATCGACCGGCACGCGCTCCGCAGCGCCTCCGGCAACTGCTCCACGCCGGCGACCTCGCGCAGGTCGCCGTGCAGCCTCGCGGCGTCCTCCGCGGCAGAGGCCAGCAGCGGCCGCAGCACGCGGGCCGCGTCGTCCGCCGCCGGGATCGGGGCCCGGCCGATCGAGCGGTCCAGCGCGGCCCGGGCGTTCTCCACCCCGGCCCGCAGGTCCTGCGCCTGCACCCGCGCGACCGCCGCCCGCTGCTCGAAGTATGCCGGCAGCTGCGCCAGCCCCGGCTCCCCCGCCGCCGCGGTCCGGGCCTCTTGCCCGGCGTCGAGCAGCGCGGGGGAGAGCGCCTCCAGCGCGTCCGCCAGCCACGCCGCGGACTCGGCCGCCCCGTCCACCTGCCCCGCCATCCGCTCCAGCGCCTCCCGCGACAGCTCCGCCTGCCGCAGCAGCAGCGCGTCGTACTCCTCCAGCCCCTTGGCCGTCGCCGTGTCGATCGTCGTGACGCGGATGTGCGGCGAGGCGTGCGTCAGCGCATCCAGCACGTCCCTGCTCCGCTGCGCCGTCAGCCGGTCCAGCCCAGACAGGTTCCCCGCCACGACGATCTCGTGCGGCTCGGTCACCCGCTCCAGCAGCGCCGCCGTCCGCGGCGAGAGACGGTGCTCCCGCGTCGCCGTCACGTCCAGCCGCACGCTCGCCCGCGACGCGATCAGCCCCGCGAACAGGCACGTCGCCGTCACCGCCAGCAGCAGAACCGCCGACCGCAGCGCGAAGCGGAACCGCCGTCCACTCTGGCCGGCCGGCCCGACCGAGCGGGCAGGAGTGGGGGGGAACTGGGGGGAGGGGGGGGTCATCGCCACCTCCTGGACTGCAGCACCACCGCCGCCACCGCCAGGAACCAGAACGACGACGCCAGGAAGTACACGATGTTCCCCGTGTCGATCACCCCCTTGGCGAAGTCCGCGATCCGGACGTTGGGGCTGATGGCGAAGAGGACCTGAGGGATCGGCCGCGGCATCGTGCCCGACGCCACCGCCGTCGCCAGGTCGAGGATGATGAACGCGAACAGCGTCCCCAGGAACGCCAGCGTCTGGCTCGAGGTCAGCGCCGACGCCAGCGTCCCCACCGCCAGGTACAGCATCCCCAGCAGCACGATGCCCAGGTACCCCGCCCCCACCGGCCCGGGGTCGATCGGCGCCAGCGACGACAGCACCAGCACGTACGTCAGACTCGGGGCGAGCATCGTCACCAGGAACATCACCGCCGCGAGGTACTTCCCCGCCACCACCGTCGCCTCCGACATCGGCGCGGTCATCAGCGGCTCGATCGTGCCCGTCCGCAGCTCGTCGCTGAACAGCCGCATGGAGATCGCCGGGGCCACGACCAGCAGCAGCCCCCACCAGATGTTGAAGAACGGCCGCAGCGTCGCCGGCTCACCCGGCTGCAGCACCCGGGACGAGAAGAACACCCCCGACAGCGCCAGGAACAGCGCGATCACCACCCACCCCAGCGGGGTGCGGAAGAACGAGGCGTACTCCCGCGAGGCGACGGCCCACAGGCGCATCATGCCGCGGCCTCCGCTGCCGTCGCCGGTTCGCCCGCCCCCGCCCTCTCACCGGTCACCGTCAGGAAGAACTGCTCCAGCGTTGGCCGCTCCCGCCGCAGCTCCCGGACCAGCAGCCCCCCGCCGCGGGCCCCCGCCAGCGCCGCGGCCACCGGCTCGCGCAGGTCCCCCGCCCCCCGCTCCGGCGTCACGAGGCACCGGATGTACCCGGGGGTCTCCGCGATCGGGCTCGCCGCGACCCCCGCCACCCCTGGCACGGCCCGCAGCAGCGAGGCCACCCCCTCCGCCGCCAGATCCCCCGCCCGGACCTCGGCGATGTACGGGGCGTCGGCCCGCAGGGCGTCCAGCAGGTCCTCGGGGGCCCCGTCGGCCCGGATCGTCCCCGCCGCGATGATGATCACCCGGTCGCACGTCAGCTCCACCTCCGAGAGGATGTGCGAGCTCACCAGGACCGTCCGATCCTCCGCCAGCTCCCGGATCAGCGTCCGCACCTCCAGGATCTGCCCCGGGTCCAGCCCGGAGACCGGCTCGTCCAGGATCAGCACCGGCGGGTTGTGCAGCATCGCCGCCGCGAGGCCCACCCGCTGGCGGTACCCCTTGGAGAGCTGCCCGATCCGGCGAGCCCGGACCGGCCCCAGGGCGCACCGGTCGATCACCCTCTCCGCGGCCGCGCGGCGGTCCCGCCGCGGCAGGCCGTAGAGCCGCCCCCGGTAGTCCAGGTAGGCCCAGACCCCCATCTCCGGATACAAAGGGGCGGTATCCGGGAGGTACCCGATGCACCGCCGGGCGGCGATGGAATCCTCCACGGTGTCGTGGGCGTGGATCGAAAGAGAGCCGCTCGTCGGCGGAAGAAAACCCGTGGCGATGCGGATGGTCGTGGTCTTCCCCGCGCCGTTGGGGCCCAGCAGGCCCACGATCTGGCCGCGGGGGACCTCGAACGAGACGTTGTGCAGCGCCCGGACGGGGCCGTACCACTTGGAGATACCGGTGGCTCGGATCATCGGCGAGGTGACAATAGGGGGTTGGGCGAGCCGCGTCCGGGTGATGGCCGAGGAACGGGTGTGCCGATGGATGGGGCAAGGCTTTGGTCGCTAGACTTGGCCGGGGAAGGTGTGATTTTTCCGCACGCATGACCAAGAGACGGCCCAGGGTGTTGCTGCTGGGGGCCTCGCAGGCCCAAGCCGACGGGGTGACCGCGGCCCTCGCGGAGCGGTTCGACGTCGTCCGGGTCTCGCCCGGCGCCGATGTCCGTGCGTACGTCACCGGCCCCGACGACCTCGTCCTGCGGGTCGAGCCCGCCGGCGCGATGCAGTCCGCCCGCGGCATGGGGGGCCAGCAGGCCGCCGCCGTCCTCGAGGCCATCGGCGAGGGCGTCTGCCTCGCCAGCGTCGAGGGGGAGATCATCTGGTCCAACGAGCGGTTCCGCGGCTACGACGAGCAGACGCGGGCGCGGATCGCCGCCGTCTGCCGGCGCGGCGCCCAGCGGTTCGAGGAGCAGCGCGCCGGCTGCGGCGACGACGGCTGGCCCGAGGGGAGCAAGTTCGAGGTCGCCAGCCCCGACGGCAACCGCTTCTTCGAGGTCCTGGTCTCCCCCGTCGGGGCCGACGCCATCCCGCTGATCGGCCCCCGCCCCGCGGACGCCCCCCACGAGGACGCCGCCATGGCCGTCGCCAGCGGCCCCGGCGCGGGAACCCCCGACGGCGCCGCGAGCAGCTCCGCCGTCGTCGCGGCGGTCGTCTGGGACGTCACCGCCACCCACGGCGCCCGTATGAAGATGGAGGCGATCGACCGCGCCGGGCGCGAACTGGTCCGCCTCGACGCCGAGAGCATCCGCCGCATGCACGTCGGCCAGCGGCTCAAGCTCCTGGAAGAGAAGATCGTCAAGTTCGCCCACGACCTCATGCACTTCGACCACTTCACCATCCGCCTGCTCGACGAGCGGACCGGGAAGCTGGAGCTGGTCATGGCCTCCGGCCTCCCCGCCGAGGCTCTGGAGGTCGAGTTCTACGCCGAGCCCGAGGGGAGCGGCATCAGCGGCTACGTCGCCTCCAGCGGCCGGAGCTACCTCTGCGCCGACGTCTCCAAGGACCGCCGCTACGTCGCCGGCCTCAGCGGCGCCCGCTCGAGCATGACCGTCCCCCTCCTCCTGCACGACAAGGTCATCGGCGTCTTCAACGTCGAGAGCGAGAAGCCCGCGGCCTTCACCGAGGAGGACCGCCAGTTCGCCGAGATGTTCGCCAACCACATCGCCCTGGCCCTGCACATCCTCGACCTGCTGGTCGTCGAGCGCTGCGCCACCGGCGAGACGGTCACCGGCACCGTCCAGGGCGAGCTCTCCGAGCCCCTGCAGGACATCGTCCGCGAGGCCGACCGCCTCAAGGAGGGTGCCGCCCGCGACGCCGACCTGCGCCGCCACGTCGAGCGCATCCTCGCCAACGTGGACGCCATCCGCAAGCGCCTCAGCGACGCCGCCTCCGGCCCTCAGCACATCCTCGGCGTCGAGAAGGCCCTGGTGGACCTGGCGATCGACCCCACCCTCGTCGGCAAGCGCGTCCTCGTCGCCGACGACGAGCCCCGCATCCGCCAGGTCATCCGCGACGTCCTCGGCGGCCGCGGCTGCCACGTCACCGTCTGCGAGAACGGCAACGCCGCCATCGCCGCCCTCGAGGCCCCGGGCGCCGAATACGACCTGGTCATCAGCGACATCAAGATGCCCGACCGCAACGGCTACGAGGTCTTCGCCGTCGCCAAGCGCATGAACCCGGACGTCCCGGTCATCCTCATGACCGGCTTCGGATACGACCCGCACCATTCCATCGTGCGGGCGAGCCAGGAGGGCCTCCAGTGCGTCCTCTTCAAGCCGTTCCAGATCGAGCGGCTGATGGAGGAGGTCCGAAAGGCCGTCGGCCCCAGGGCGAGCGCAGGGCGGTAAGACAACCCAGGATCGAAGACGGCAAAGGGCGCCCCGGCGCCTTGGTTTGCTTTTGCGGCCCTCCCTCCCCGTGGCACGTACTTTGGGGGGCCAGCCCGTGTTGCCCCCTCCTCCCCGCCTCAACCGTCCCCCCACGCCAATCCGGGCGCCACGGCTGGCGGCTTTGGGGGCGCCGGCCGTGCTCTCTCCTCTCTCCCCCCTCTCCCCCTGGGAGAGGGCTGGGGTGAGGGCTCCATGGCCCCCCGACTTCCCCTCTCCAACTCCTCCGCCTTCTAAGCCCCCGCCCTGAAGGCGGGGGTTGGGGGCGGGTTCCTCCTCACCTCCTCACCTCCTCACCTCTACACCTCCACACCCCCATCCCCTCTCTCACACCCTCACCGCCACCAGCACCCGGTCCAGCCCCTCGTGATCCGTCACGATCCGCGCCGAACCGAGCGCCGGCTCCGCCCTGGCCAGCTCCAGCCCCTTGGCCGCGCTCGAAGTGGCCAGCTCGATCAGCAGCAGCCCCCCCTCGCGCAGGTGCGCCGGCGCCTGCTTGATCAGCCGCCGCACCAGGTCCAGCCCCTCCGGCCCCCCGCGCAGCGCCAGGTGCGGCTCGTAGTCCTTCACGTTCGGCGGCACATCGTCCCACTCGTAGTCCGGCACGTACGGCGGGTTGGCCACGATGTAGTGCAGCTTCCGCCCCGCCGGGTGGTCCTCCAGCGGCGCCGTCAGGTCCCCCTTGAGCAGGTCCAGCCGGTCGGCCACCTTGTGCCGCTCGGCGTTGAGCCGCGCGACCTCCAGCGCCTCGGGCGAGACGTCCACCGCCACCGCCCGCGCCGCCGGCAGCGACTTCAGCAGCGCGACCGCGATGCACCCCGACCCCGTGCAGATGTCCGCGATCGCGATCCCCTCCCCCTTCACGCTCGACGCCGGCAGCCCCGGCCCCCCGCCGAACCCCGGCGTCGCCCGGGCGTGCAGCATCAGCTGCTCGACGATCGTCTCGCTCGACGGCCGCGGCACCAGCACGCGCCGGTCCACATGGAACGGCAGCCCGTGGAACCACCCCTCCCCCACGAGGTACTGCACCGGCTCGTTCTTCAGCGCCCGCCCCACCAGGTCCCGCAGCCGCTCCCGCTCCAGCGGCGAGGCCGGCCGGTCCGCCTCCATGTACAGCCGCAGCCGCTCGCACCCGATCACGTGCGCCAGCAGCAGCTCCGCGCACAGCCGCGGCGAGTCGATCCCCTTCTTCGTCAGCGCATCAGAGATCCAGGCGAGCAGCTTCCGCGTCGTCCAAGCGTCGGATTGCGTCTTGATCACGTCGGACATACGTGCTGGAGGAGACTGTGTTCGGTATATGGGCGGCCCTTTGTTCCAACCTTTCGAACGGAGAGTGTACTTGCTCGGCTGCGATCCCGGCGAGTGCATGCTTGACATTCATGTCAAGCATGCACAGAATGTCATCTGTAAGGCGGCCCCTCGATGGCACAACTACCAGGCTTCACGACCGATGGAGCGCTCCCGCTGGGCGACTACCCGCTCACCCTTGATCAACTCCGGGGCTCGATGCTCGTTCACGGGCCGCCCAGCCAGAGTAAACCCTCGACGTGGGATGCCCCATGGCGGCGGCAACTGGTCGAGAACCTCGATGTGATGGTGTCGCAGCTCCGGGCGGTCGGCCTGCGCGAGGTGTTCATCGATGGCTCGTTCGTCGAGGACAAGGACCACCCCAGCGACATCGACGGGTACTTCGAGTGCGACCCGCTGCGCTTCGCCTCCGGCGACCTGGAGCGGGACCTCAACCGCCTCGACCCCGCCAAGTGCTGGACGTGGGACCACACGACCCGCCGGCCCTACCGCGGCTATCCCAAGCTGCAGCTCCCCATGTGGCACGCCTACCGCGTCGAGCTCTATCCGCACTTCCCCGGCCTCATCGCCGGGACCGACGAGCACGGCCAGCCGCTGGAGTTCCCCGCCTTCTTCCGCAAGAGCCGCGCCAGCGGCCGACCGAAGGGAATCGTCAAGATCGTCGAGTAAACCGAACGCAAGGACCCCGCCATGATCCGCAACGAAACCGAGTACCAGCAGGCCGCCGCCCGCATCGACGCGGAGCGACAGCGCCTCGCCGAGTACGACCGCGCGTGGAGGGAGCAGGGCTACACCGCCAGGCAGATCGCCAAACTCAAGGAGCCGTTGGAGTCCTTCCACAAGCAACTCGAGGAGGAGGTCCGCAGCTACGAGCGACTCCGCCGCGGCCAGTTCGACGAGTTCGAGAACCTCCAGGGCCTCGGCCAGGTCCTCATCGGCCTGCGCATCGCCCGCGGCCTGACCCAGCGCGAGCTCGCCCGCCGCCTCGGTGTAGACGAGACCATGGTCTCGCGCGACGAGCGCAACGAGTACCACGGCATCACCGTCGAGCGGGCCAAGCGGGTGCTCGAGGCGCTCGGAGCCCGACTGGTGACGCGGGTCGAAGTCGAGCCGGCCGACGCGGCGTGACACGGTGCGCCGGCCACCCCGCGGGCTCGGGTCGCGCCATTAAGGTCCGGCGACGCTGTTGAAGTGCTTGATTTCCGCCCAGTAGGGGCTGCCTTCGAGCAGAGTCCTGAAGTCGGTGACGAACCGCGCGCGGTCCTCCCCGAACGAGGGTGACCAGCCGAGCTCGAACAGCCGCCACGCCTGATCGCGGGCCCCGGAGTACAGCAGCCGCAGCACCTCCGCCATCAGGATTCCGACGCCATCCGGCCCGTCGATCACCGGCGCCGCGAGGATCCAGGCCGCGAGATCGGCCAGCTCTTCCTCGCTCGGCGGCGGCGCCACCATCAGCGCCTCGGCGGGGCGGTAGCGTCCGGCCCGCCACGTCAGGATCACCTCCGGCGCCGGAGAGCCCGCGAAGGAGGTCGCCCAGTACGCGAAGGTCCAGTCGTGCACCGCGACCTCCGGGCGGCCGTCCCCGTCCAGGTCGGCCCACCAGGGATCCGAGTGCCGGCCATGGATCGTGTCGAGCACCCGGGGATGGTCCGCGAGCGAGATCATGTAGTCCGTCATGCAGCAGTGAGCCCCGCCGGACCACTCGGAGATGATCAGTTCGGGGACGCCGTCGCCGTTGAGGTCCTCCCCAAGGCCGAAGCGACCGCCATCTTGCTCCCGACCGAGCCGGAGCCTGTGGCCCGTCAGCACAAATGAGGAGAGTTCAGGTTTCGTCACCGGCGCCAGCTCGATGCGGCTCTCCCAGCCAACGTCGTACCGCCGCGCCAGGTAATCACCGACCCGAACTTCCTCGCGCAGCACAGGCTCGGCGGGGGGATCTTCCTTGTAGTGAACCTCATCGGTCGGCGGTTCGGCATTGAGGTGGAACACGGCGTTGGCAATCAGGACGCCGGCCAGCGCCGCGACGAGTTGATGGAGCGGGATCATGCCGAGAGGATCGGCGATGCTCCCCGCCGATCTTCACAACGCCGCATCTCGAACTCAGCGGTCACGGTTGTTCGAGCTCGGGCGCAAGCAGCGCATCGAGGGGCTCCCACACCGCGTCGCGCACGATGTACGCCTCGCCGAGATCCCGGTCGATCTTGAGGGCGATCTGATCGATTCGCGGCAGCATCGCTCGCTCCAGCCGCCCCCTGATGACGACCGGCGCGGCGTGCATGTCCGTCCCGTGGAGCATCTCCGCCATCCCCTCAACGTGCAGATTGGTCCCGCGATATCGGAGCCACCAGTGTCCGTTGAGGCTCCACGCCATTCCACGCAGATCGGCCTCGCGGCCGATCTGGTCCTCGAGCCGAACCAGCCGCGTCCGCCCGCTCTCCAGCCGGTGCGCCCCGGTCCCGGGGTCAACCCCGATGACGCCGTGCGCCTCGACCTCGTTCCCCTCCATGCCCGCGTCCCACGGCCCCGCGGCATCGACCAGCAGCCCCCATCCATCCCCCTCGATCCACGACGCGCCGTCACGCGATCTCGCCCGCCCGCTCAGCAGCGTCTCCCGCCCGACGAAGTCCGCGGGCGTGAAGCGCACCGGGTCGATCGGCTTGCCGCCGATGGTGATGAACTCACAGGCAAAGTGGTGGTCGGTCGTCGCGACCACCGGCTCCCCCTCATCGAAGGCCCCTCCGGGGATGCCGTCAAAGCCCCCGGTCTCATAGCCGACGAGCTCATAGCTCATTCCAGGCTCGAACCGCGGCGATGCGGCCCCGTCGCTGGGGTTGACGCGGTCCGGAGTGAGCGGGATCTCGATGTTCGAGATCACAGCTTCGCCGCCGATGCGCTGCACGCGGAGCATCGGAACTCCGAGATACGCCCTGAGCTTGCTCTCGACCACGACACCTTCAATGGTGGTGACGGTGCCCAGCGGCCGTTGGAGCTTGCCAAGGATCACATAGTCGGTGTTGAGCGCATGAAATGGAATCGCGATCAGCCCGTCCGGCGGTTCAGCCAAGGCTGTGGCCAAGGGAGCGAATGGCCACAATCCGCCGGCCACGAGAAGGAACAGGGCGCAATGCATCGGATGCTCCTGTGCTCGGGCAGCGGATTGAGCGTCCTACTTCCCATCAAACCAGTTCTTCGCAATCGACGAATCCACCTTCAGCGGCACCGACAGCGTCATCGCCCCCTCCATCCGCTCGACGATCAGCTCCCGCACGCTCTCGGCGATCTCCTCCGGCGCCTCGAAGACCAGCTCGTCGTGGATCTGCAGCAGCATCCTGACCCCCGGGAACGCCGGGGGCTTGCCGCCGCGCCAGTGCGGGGCGTTCTCGCTCAGCCGACCGTGCAGGTCGATCATCGCCAGCTTGATCAGGTCCGCCGCCGAGCCCTGCACCACCGAGTTGATCGCGATCCGCTCCGCGAACGCCCGCCGCTGCGGGTTGCTCGACTCGATCTCCGGGATCGGCCGCCGGCGCTTCAGCATCGTCTCGACGTACCCGTACCGCCGCGCCTGCGCGATGCACTCCTCCAGGAACGTCGCGATCCCCGCGAACCGCTTCTTGTAGTTCGTGATGATCTCCTGCGCGACCTTCGTCTCCACCCCCAGCCGCCACGCCAGCCCGTACGGCGTCACCCCGTACACGATCCCGAAGTTCACCATCTTCGCCGCGGCCCGCTGCTCCTTCGTCACCTTCTCCAGCGGCACCCCGTACACCTCCGCCGCCACCGCCTGGTGCACGTCCTCCCCCCGCAGGAACGCCTCCGTCAGCGCCGGGTCCTTCGACAGGTGCGCCAGCAGCCGTAGCTCGATCTGCGAGTAGTCCGCCGAGATCAGCACGCACCCCGGCGCCGCCACGAACGCCTTGCGGATCTCCCGCCCCACCTCCGTCCGGATCGGGATGTTCTGCAGGTTCGGGTCCGACGACGACAGCCGCCCCGTGCTCGCCACCGTCTGGTTGAAGCTCGCGTGGATCCGCCCCGTCCCGGGGTTGATCGCCTCCCGCAGCGCCACCAGGTACGTCGAGACCAGCTTCGCCAGCTGCCGGTAGTCCAGGATCAGCCGCGGGATCTCCGTCGTCACCGCCGGGTCCCCCGCCAGCTGCTCCAGCACCTCCGTGTCGGTTGACGGCCCCGTCTTCAGCCGCTTGACCACCTTCAGCCCAAGCCCCGGCTCCGCGGCGTCCTGCTTGTTGAACAGGATCCCCGCGAGCTGCTTCGGCGAGTCCGGGTTGAACCCCCGCCCCACCGACTCGTACGCCGCGTCCTCGACCTTCGCCCGCAGCTCCGCGATCCGCCCCGCCAGCCGCTCCCTCTGGCGGTCCAGTTCCGCCGGGTCCACCGTGATCCCGTTCCACTCCAGCTCCGCCAGCACCTCCACCAGCGGCAGCTCCACGTCGCGGAACAGCTCCATCAGCCCCATCGCCCGCAGCTGCGGCAGCATCGCATCGTGCAGCCGCAGCGCGACGTCCGCATCCTCCGCGGCGTACGGCGTCGCCAGCTCCACCGGCACCTGGTCGAAGCTCCTCTGCTCCTTCCCCGTCCCGAGCAGCTCCTTGATCGAGATGTTCGTGTGGTTCAGCAGCGCGAGCGCCAGGTTGTCCAGCGAGTGGCTCGACCGCGACGAGTCGATCAGGAACGACGCCACCATCGAGTCGAACCCCCCCTCCCCCCCCTCGTCCCCCTCGCCCCCCTCTCCCTCGCCCA
>JBIQJK010000063.1:0-20943 GCA_044507535.1 Planctomycetaceae bacterium
CCTCCAGGTCCCCGGCCGCTTCATCTTCGAGCTCCGCGACGACCAGAACCGCACCCTCGCCCGCTGGAACTTCGACGAGGCGCAGACCCAGGCCGCCAGCCGCCTCTTCCTCGTCGGCCCCGGCTACATCTTCCGCCTCAGCCTCATCGACCTTGGCATCGACCGCCTCCCCGTCAGCGAGCCCAGGCTCTTCGTCACCTTCGTCCCGCGCGAAGGCCCCGCCGTCGAGCCCCGCGTCGGCACGACCATCCTCATGGGCGGCCGCTGACCCACTCTTCCCCCCCGCCCCGGACCGCGGCCAACCGACAGCAACCGCCAGGCGCACCGCCCGCTCTGAACGGCCCCTGCTCGGTGCCCCCGCCCCCTCCCCGCCACGCTTAACCCAGCTTTAGCGCGCCCGGAGTGTCAACCCCAGGGCGTCCTCTTCATACTTCCGCCGTGATCCCGCCCCATCACCTCGAGCCATCACAAAAGGAGACCTCGATGCGGAAGCTCTTTGCAGCATGCACGATCGCGGCCGTCTCACTCGGCGCGGCGCTCGGATTCACCGACGCCCGCGACTCCCTCCCCGACTACACCCCGGCCACCGGCGTCTCCGGCAGCATCAAGAGCGTCGGCTCCGACACCATGATCAACCTCATGACCCTCTGGGGCGAGGAGTTCAAGAAGTTCTACCCCAGCACCAGCATCGAGGTCGAGGGCAAGGGCTCCTCCACCGCCCCCCCGGCGCTCATCGAGGGCCAGGCCCAGTTCGGCCCCATGAGCCGCGAGATGAAGAGCTCCGAGATCGACCAGTTCGAAGCCAAGTACGGCTACAAGCCCACCCACCTCCGCGCCGGCATCGACACCCTCGCCGTCTACGTCCACAAGGACAACCCCATCGAGGGCCTCTCCCTCGCGCAGCTCCGCCAGGTCTTCTCCGTGGACGGCCCCGCCAACCTCACCTGGGGCGACCTCGGCCTCACCGGCGAGTGGGCCGACAAGCCCGTCAGCCTCTACGGCCGTAACTCCGCCTCCGGCACCTACGGCTTCTTCAAGGACGTCGCCCTCGGCAAGAAGGACTTCAAGCCCACCGTCAAGGAGCAGCCCGGCTCCTCCGCCGTCGTCCAGGGCGTCGCCACCGACAAGTACGGCATCGGCTACTCCGGCATCGGATACAAGACCGCCGACGTCAAGGTCGTCCCCCTCGCCCGCTCGGGCACGAAGTTGGTCGAGCCCAGCGCGGCCACCGCCCTCGACGGCTCCTACCCCCTCGGCCGCTTCCTCTACGTCTACATCAACCACAAGCCCGGCACGAACCTCGCCTCGCAGGACCCCCTCCGCGGCGAGTTCGTCCGGCTGATGTTCTCCCGCCAGGGCCAGGAGGTCGTCGCCAAGGACGGATACGACCCCGTCACCGCCGACATCGCCCGCGAAGAGCTCCGCAAGGTCGGCATCGAGCCCGGATTCTGATCCCCCAACCATGAACACCCGCCGCCGGCCTTGACGGGCCCGCGGCGACTTCGCTCAACTGTCGCCCCTCCCCCGCCCGCCGCCTCCGGCAGACCCGCACAGAGGGGTGAGGAAGCGGGAGGAGTGGGGGGGAGGGGAAGGGAGGGGGGCCAGGGCCGGAGAAGAATGGACCCCAGCGCTGCACCGCCAACACGAGCGAGAACCACCCGCCGATCGGTCCACATCACCGACCGCGTCACCACCGCCGTCATCACCGCCGGCGGCCTCGGTGTCGTTGTGGCCGTCCTGGGGATCTGCGTCTACCTCTTCGCCGTCACCGCCCGCCTCTTCCTCCCCGGCGAGGCCGCCCCCGCCGCCGCGGCCCAGGTGGACGCCCCGGCCCGCCCCCTCTTCGTCCAACTCGACGAGTACCGCTCCTCCGCCCTTTACCTCGACGAGGCCGGCACGCTCCGCCTCTTCGAGATCGCCACCGGCAAGGTCGTCCACGAGCAGAAGATCGCCCCCGAGGGCCGCACCATCACCGCCCTCTTCCGCGCCCCCCGCGGCGGCCACATCGCCCTCGGCTTCGACGACGGCTCCCTCAAGATCGGCCGCATCGGCTACGAGATCGAGTTCCTCTTCGACGAGGACGCCGAGCGCGACAACGCCGATCTCGAGCCCGGCCAGGCCCGCCCCTACCGCGACGGCGTGGTCATGCGGACGAACCTCGGCCAGCTCCGCATCGCCCGCCCGCTCGTCGAGCTCCCCGAAGAGGCCGTCCCCCTCGAGGCCGGCGACGGCCCCGTCATGGCCCTCTCCTACTACGTCGGCGCCGACGCCGAGTACGTCGTCGCCCTCCGCCGCGACGGGGACCTCATCTTCACCCAGGTGGACAAGGTCGTCCCCCTCGGCGGCGGCGAGCCCCGCATCGACCTCACCACCTCCACCATCCCCTACGCCCCGCCCCCCGGCCTCCCGCACACCCCCGGCTGGCTCTTCGTCACCGGCGACGGCGCCCACACCTACCTCCTCTGGCCCGACGGCACCGCCCAGCGCTACGCCACCGGCTCCGCCGGCGAGGCCGTCCTCGCCGACACCGCCACGCTCCTCGACCCCGGCCGCACCCTCCTCTCCGCGCGGCTGCTCCTGGGGGGCATGACCCTCGTCCTCGGCGACGACGCCGGCAACGTCTACGGCGCCTTCGCCGCCCGCGATCCCGACGCCGGCGCCCCCGACCGGATGCGCCTCGTCCGCGTCCACGACCTCGGCTCCGTCGGCGCACCCGTCGCCGACATCGCCGTCACCGAACGCGACCGCTCCTTCGTCGTCGCCGATGCGGATGGATGGCTCACCATCCGCAACATGACCAGCCACAAGCGCGTCGCCCGCTTCCACGCCGACCGGCTCGACCGCATCGCCCGGGCCGCGGTCGCCCCCAAGTTCGACGGCGTCCTCGCCCTCGCCCCCGACGGCAAGTTCCAGCTCTGGAGCCTCGACCCCGCCCACCCCGAGGCCACCCCTTCCAGCCTCTTCGGCGCCGTCTGGTACGAGGGCGACTCCGGACCCAGCTTCGTCTACCAGTCCTCCTCCGCCGACGACGCCGCGGAGCCCAAGCTCAGCCTCGTCCCCCTCATCTTCGGAACCTTCAAGGCCACCCTCTACACGATGATCCTCGCCGTCCCCATCGCCGTCCTCGCGGCGAGCTTCACCAGCGAGTTCCTCGACCGCCGCGTCCGCGCCGCCATCAAGCCCACCATCGAGACGATGGCCTCCCTTCCCTCCGTCGTCCTCGGCTTCATCGCCGCCATGGTCCTCGCCCCCTGGCTCGTCCGCTTCCTCCCCGGCGTCCTGCTCGCCATGGCCGCGGTCCCCCTCGCCGTCCTCCTCGCCGCCCACCTCTGGCACTTCATCCCCACCCGCCACGCCACCCGCGCCCCCAACTGGCTCCGCGCCGTCCTGATCCTCGCCGTCACCGTCATCTCCGCCGCCGCGGCCGTCAAGCTCGGCCCCCTCATGGAGGCCGCCCTCTTCACCCCCCGCGGCGGCGACCTCCTCGTCATGGCCGGCTCCGTCGAGCCCGTCCCCCCCGAGCAGCACCCCCAGTGGCTCGGCGCCCGCCAGAGCGTCACCCCCAAGCAGGCCCGCCTCCTCCGCGCCGACGGCCTCTACTTCCAGTCCGGCCGGCTCGTCCGCCCAACCGGCTCCGCCTCCGACCCCGCAGTCGCCGAGACCATCCGCCGCTACAGCCTCGACGCCCCCAACCTCCGCGGCTGGCTCAACAGCACCTTCGGAGGCCCATGGCCCGGCTGGTTCCTTCTCGCCTTCCCCGCCGGCGTCGTCCTCGCCGCCGTCGCCGCCGCCCGCTTCCTCGACCCCTGGCTCCGCACCCTCGACGTCGCCCAGAACCGCCGCACCGCCCCGCTCATCGAGCTCGTCAAGTTCCTCGCCGTCGTCGCCCTCGGCACGCTCATGGCCGCGGCCATCGCCGCCGCCCTCTCCTCCGCCGGCATCGACGCCCGCGACTCCATCGTCGGCACCTTCCAGCAGCGCAACACCCTCGTCGTCGCCCTCGCCCTCGCCGTCGCCGTCATCCCCATCATCTACACCATCTGCGAGGACGCCATGGCCAGCGTCCCCGACCACCTCCGCTCCGCCTCCCTCGCCGCCGGCGCCACCCGCTGGCAGACCGCCGTCCGCGTCGTCCTCCCCGTCGCCATGAGCGGCGTCTTCTCCGCCACCATGATCGGCCTCGGCCGCGCCGTCGGCGAGACCATGATCGTCCTCATGGCCACCGGCAACACCCCCATCATGAGCATGAGCCTCTTCGACGGCATGCGCACCCTCTCGGCCAACATCGCCGTCGAGCTCCCCGAGGCCCCCAAGGACTCCACCCACTACCGCGTCCTGTTCCTCTGCGGCTTCGTCCTCTTCGTCGTCACCTTCCTCATCAACACCATCGCCGAGGTCGTCCGCCAGCGCTACCGCAGGAGGAGCGCCGAGCTATGAGCGCCCCGCCCGTCATCCACCGCCGCCGCACCCCCCTGAGCTCCCGAGGCGAGCCGATGATCTGGCTCACCGGCGTCGCCCTCGTCGTCGCCGCGGGCGTGATCGTCGCCCTGCTCGCCATCGTCGTCACCGGCGGCATCGGCACCTTCTGGCCCGCCCCCATCGACCGCGTCTCCCTCGCCGACGGCTCCGCCTTCCTCGGCGTCCCCGTCCGCGACGAGTCCTACGACCCCGGCGCCCTCCAGCGGGCCCAGCTCGCCCGCGCCGCCCAGGCCGGCGACATCCCCGCCTCCTCCCTCGACGCCGACGGCCTCCCCCTCCGCCGCCTCTACCGCGTCGGCAACAAGGAGATCCTCGGCCAGCCCTTCCGATGGGTGGACCTCGCGCAGATCCGCGACACCGCCCGCCCCCCCGAGGCCGTCCTCCTCGAGCGCACCGAGTGGGGCATCTGGATCGGCGTCCCCGAGGCGATCCTCCTCCGCGAAGTGAAGGCCCTCCCCGCCGACCAGGCCGCGGCCCTCCCGCTCGCCGGAGCCGAGATGACCCGCTGGGGCGAGCGCCGCGTCGAGCGCACCATCCTCGACCCCGCCCCGCGCCCCGACGGCGCCGTCCGCATCCTCCAGCGCACCTACCTCGCCGAGGGCACGGACGCCGCCCTCGCCCTCTTCCGCGAGCTCCACCCCGAGGCCGCCGCCCGCCGCCGCGCCATGGACGCCCTCCGCCGCCACGACGTCGGCCGCATCAACCGCGAGATCGAGTCCGAGCGCATCGCCCTCCGCGCCGCCGAGCTCCGCGTCGAGAAGGGCAAGGCCGACCCCGCCTCCCTCGACGCCGCCCGCCGCCGCTACGACCAGCGCACCGCCGAGCTCCAGGACCGCTACGCCCGCATCCTCGCCCGCATCAACGAGATCGCCGCCGAGGACGACAAGTACCGCATCGTCGTCCGCGACCCCTCCCAGGACGCCTTCGCCCCCATCTCCCGCTCCGAACGCACCGAGCCGATGCGCCTCTCCCAGGTCGTCCGCCTCGTCCCCGCCAACGCCCTGACCGCCCCCGGCAAGCTCGGCGTCTACGCCTCCCGCTGGTGGGAGTACCTCTCCGAAAACCCGCGCGAGGCCAACACCGAGGGGGGCGTCTTCCCCGTCATCTTCGGCACCGTCACCCTCACCCTCCTGCTCAGCGTCCTGGTCGTCCCCCTCGGCGTCGTCGCCGCCCTCTACCTCCGCGAGTACGCCCGCCAGGGCCTGGTCGTCAGCGCCGTCCGCATCGCCGTCAACAACCTCGCCGGCGTCCCCAGCATCGTCTACGGCGTCTTCGGCCTGGGCTTCTTCTGCTACACGCTCGGCGCCTACATCGACGCCGGCCCCACCACCCCCTGGGCCCCGTGGCCCTGGATCCTCGGCGTCATGGGCCTGCTCCTCGCCATCGGCGCCACCATCGTCCTCCAGTCCTACAGCCGCCCCATCCCCGGCCAGCCCGAGACCACCCGCCACCGCGTCCTCCGCGCCGCCACCTTCACCATGTGGTTCGCCAACGCCGGCCTCCTCGTCCTCCTCCTGGCCACCACCCCCTTCTTCGACGGCTTCTTCGAGGCCCGCCTCCCCACCCAGACCTTCGGCGCAAAGGGCATCCTCTGGTCCAGCCTCACCCTCGCGCTGCTCACCCTCCCCGTCGTCATCGTCGCCACCGAGGAGGCCATCTCCGCCGTCCCTCGCTCCCTCCGCGAGGCCAGCTACGGCTGCGGCGCCTCCAAGTGGCAGACCATCCGCCGCGTCGTCCTCCCCCGCGCTGCGCCCGGCATCATGACCGGCATGATCCTCGCCATGGCCCGCGGCGCCGGCGAGGTCGCCCCCCTCATGCTCGTCGGCGCCGTCAAGCTCGCCCCCGAGCTCCCCGTCGAGCCCCGATTCCCCTTCCTCCACGCCGAGCGCAGCTTCATGCACCTCGGCTTCCACATCTACGACCTCGGCTTCCAGAGCCCCGACTCCGAGGCCGCCCGGCCCCTGGTCTGGACCACCACCCTCCTCCTCATCGCCATCATCGTCGTCCTCAACCTCTTCGCCATCGTCCTCCGCGCACGCCTCCGCCGCCGCTTCGTCTCCGGCCACTTCTAGTGTGTCGCCGGCACCCCGCGAACACCCCGAGCCAATAATGTCAGCGACCGCCGCAACGCCCATGCAACTCCGCGTCAAAACCAAAGGCGACGACCACCCGCGGCCGGCCCACGCCGCCCCCGCACCCGCCCCCGTCCAGGCGCCCGCCCCACCGAGCGCCGGCTACTCCGTCATCGACGCCATCCGCAACAACCTCCCCTTCACCTCCGCCGTCGACGACGCCCTCGCCCGCGAGGACGCCGTCCTCGACATCCGCGACTTCTGCCTCTGGTACGGCCACTCCCAGGCCCTCCACGGCATCTCCATGCGCATCCCCCGCGGCAAGGTCACCGCCCTCGTCGGCCCCTCCGGCTGCGGAAAGTCCACCCTCCTCCGCTCCGTCAACCGCCTCAACGAGCTCATCCCGGGCGTCCGCGTCGCCGGCGAGATGATCCTCAACGGCCAGCCCGTCTACGCCCCGGACGTGGACGTCATCGACCTCCGCAAGCGCATGGGCATGGTCTTCCAGAAGTCCAACCCCTTCCCCATGTCCATCTTCGAGAACGTCGTCTACCCCCTCCGCATCGACGGCGAGAACCGCAAGTCCGTCCTCCAGGAAGCCTGCGAGCGCAGCCTCCGCGCCGCCGCCATCTGGGACGAGGTCAAGGACCGCCTCAAGCAGTCCGCCCTCGGCCTCTCCGGCGGGCAGCAGCAGCGCCTCTGCATCGCCCGCGCCATCTCCGCCGAGCCCGAGGTCCTCCTCATGGACGAGCCCTGCTCGGCCCTCGACCCCATCGCCACCCTCCGCATCGAGGAGCTCATCCACGAGATCTCCAAGCGCTACACCGTCCTGATCGTCACCCACAACATGCAGCAGGCCGCCCGCGTCTCCGACTACACCGCCTTCATGTACCTCGGCCGCCTCGTCGAGTACGCCCCCACCGAGAAGATCTTCCAGAGCCCTACCCTTCCCGAAACCGAACAGTACGTCACCGGGCGCTTCGGCTGATCCCCGCCCCTTCCTCCTCCCTCAAACCAGGGAGCTTCCTCCCCGTCCCTCACCCCTCGCCCCCGCATCGCCCCAGCGCCCGCCGGATCCGGCCACGGTTGCGCCGCTCATGAGTCGATAGACAGAGGCATACCATTCACCCCCGCGGCGGCACCGTCGCGGCATCGTGGTACACCGGGCCCGAACCGGGCCCGAAGAGGGATTGGGATGACTGCCGTTCCCCGCGCCGTGGCGACTTCGATCAACAGTTGGAGCGCTCCGTACCTGGAAGCCCAGTACAACGCCTATAAGGCCAACCCGGACGCCGTAAGCCCGGACCTCCGGGCCTTTTTTCAGGGGTTCGACCTCGCACTCGCCCAGGGCGGCCCCGCCGCCCCGGCCGCCCACCCCGCCGCCCCCGTCACCGGCCAGGACCTCGCGGAGACCCTCCGCTTCCAGCACGCCGTCGGGAACCTCATCGACAGCTACCGCCGCCGCGGGCACATGTGCGCCCTGCTCGACCCCTTCGGCCGCCCGCGCCCCCGCCCCCCGGCCCTGACCCTCGAGTTCTACGGCCTCTCCGACGCCGACCTTGATCGCGCCGTCAACACCGGCATCGCCGCCCTCCCCCCGACCGCCACCCTCCGCCAGGTCATCGAGTTCCTCGAGCGCACCTACTGCGGCACCATCGGCGCCGAGATCATGCAGGTCTCCGACGACGAGGAGCGCGCCTGGCTCGTCCAGCGCTTCGAGGCCGACGCCGGCCGCGTCCCCCTCACCCGCGGCCAGCGCGCCCACGTCCTCGAGCAGCTCACCCGCTCCGAGCAGTTCGAGAAGTTCCTCGGCAAGCGCTACCCCGGCGACAAGCGCTTCAGCCTCGAGGGCGGCGAGAGCCTCATCCCCCTGATGGACCGCATCCTCGAGGCCTGGGGCGACCTCGGCGTCGAGGAGGTCGTCATCGGCATGCCCCACCGCGGCCGCCTCAACGTCCTCAACAACATCATGGGGAAGACCTACGAGCAGATCTTCACCGAGTTCGAGGACAACTGGGACGACGACTTCGCCGACCGCGGCGGCGACGTCAAGTACCACCGCGGCTACTCCGGCGAGCGCCACCTCCGCTCCGGGCGCATCCTCCACCTCGCCATGGCGAGCAACCCCAGCCACCTCGAGAGCGTCGACGGCGTCGTCCAGGGGCGCTGCCGCGCCAAGCAGTGGCTCCGCAGCGACTCCGACCGCACCCGCGTCGTCCCCATGCTCATCCACGGCGACGCCGCCGTCATCGGCCAGGGCGTCGTCGCCGAGGTCCTCAACTACTCCCAGCTCGAGGGCTACACCACCGGCGGCACCGTCCACATCGTCGTCAACAACCTCATCGGCTTCACCACCGGCCCCGAGGACGCCCGCTCCTCCCGCTACGCCACCGACATCGGCATGGTGATCGAGGCCCCCGTCTTCCACGTCAACGCCGAGGACCCCGACGCCGTCGTCGCCGTCGGCCAGTTCGCCGCCGAGTACCGCCAGCGCTTCAAGAAGGACGTCTTCATCGACCTCTGGTGCTTCCGCCGCTTCGGCCACAACGAGCAGGACGAGCCCTCCTTCACCCAGCCCATCCTCGCCGACCTCATCCGCAAGAAGCCCAGCGTCCTCCAGGTCTACGCCCAGCGCCTCCGCGACGACAACGTCATCACCGACAAGGACATCGACGCCATCCGCACCCGCCTCGACGCCGCCCTCGAGGCCGCCCAGGCCGCCGCCAAGGCCAGGCCCCACGACCCCGTCATCGAGGCCGGCTCCAAGCGCTGGGCCGGCATCACCGGCAAGTTCTCCTTCGAGCCCGTTCAGACCGGCGTCCCCGTCTCCCTCCTCCAGGAGGTCTGCGACGCCCTCGGCCGCGTCCCCAAGGGCTTCAACCTCAACCCCAAGCTCCGCAAGCTCCTCGAGGACCGCTCCAGGCTCACCACCTCAGGCGAGCTCACCTACGCCGACGCCGAGTCCCTCGCCTTCGGCTCCCTCCTCCTCGAGGGCCACCACGTCCGCCTCAGCGGACAGGACTCCCGCCGCGGCACCTTCAGCCACCGCCACGCCGTCCTCCGCGACGTCAAGACCGGCGAGCGCTACGTCCCCCTCAACAACATGCGCCCCATCGCGGACCGCCCCGACGACGCCGGTAAGCCCGGCCCCGACGGCCGCCTCACCCAGGCCCAGTTCGACGTCTACGACAGCCCCCTGTCCGAGATGTCCGTCATGGCCTTCGACTACGGCTACTCCCTCGCCGACCCCAACGCCCTCGTCTGCTGGGAGGCCCAGTTCGGCGACTTCGTCAACGGCGCCCAGGTCATCATCGACCAGTTCCTCTCCACCGCCGAGCTCAAGTGGGAGCGATGGTCCGGCCTGGTCCTCCTCCTCCCCCACGGCTACGAGGGCGCCGGCCCCGAGCACTCCTCCGCCCGCATCGAGCGCTTCCTCGAGCTCTGCGCCGACGAGAACATGCAGGTCGTCTACCCCTCCACCGCGGCCCAGTGCTTCCACATGTTCCGCCGCCAGCTCAAGGTCCCCTTCCGCAAGCCCCTCGTCGTCGCCACGCCCAAGAGCCTCCTCCGCTACCCCACCAGCCGCATCGACGAGCTCACCGCCGGCCACTTCCAGGACGTCCTCGACGACCCCCTCTTCGCCGGCTCCCGCGCCGCCAAGGGCGCCGACCGGAAGGCCGTCAAGCGCGTCATCCTCTGCACCGGCAAGTTCTACCACGACATGGACATCCGGCGCAAGGAGGCCCCGCGCCCCGACACCGCCCTCGTCCGCGTCGAGCAGCTCTACCCCTTCAACGCCGAGCTCATGCGCGAGGTCCTCTCCCGCTACCCCAAGGGCGTCAAGCTCATCTGGGCGCAGGAGGAGCCCCGCAACAAGGGCGCCTACAAGTTCATCGCCGACATCTTCCGCACCACCTTCGGCGTCGAGCTCGAGTACATCGGCCGCGCCGCCTCCGCCTCCCCCGCCGTCGGCTCCAAGCACCGCCACAAGGAGCAGCAGGAGGAGCTCCTCACCCTCGCCATCGGCCCCCTCCCCTCCGCCGCGAACCGCGCCGGCAACAACGGCCGCGCCGCCGAGCCCGCCAAGGCCCCTGCCAAAAAGGTCTCCGCTCGCGTCTAGCCGCCCCGATGCCCGACAAAATCTGTTCATCCAGGCGACCCCTCCCTAGGCTTCTGTTCCGCCGCCCCCGGTCGCGCCGGCCCCGCTGACGCGACCACGGCTCTTCACGGACACCGACAATCATGCCGACCGACATCGTGATCCCCGAGATGGGCGAATCCGTCCGCACCGGCGTCATCGCCGCCTGGCGCAAAAACCCCGGCGACCTCGTCCAGCGCGACGAGCCCGTCCTCGACCTCGAGACCGACAAGATCACGATGGAGATCGTCGCACCCGCGGCCGGCCGGCTCAGCCGCCTCGCCAACGAGGGCGACACCGTCCCCGTCGGCGCCGTCGTCGGCCGCATCGAGGAGGCCGCCGGCGAGCCCGCCCCCACCCCGGCCCCGGCCCCCTCCACCGACGCCGCAGCCGCCAACGGCCGCACCCCCGCCGCCGAGGCCCCCCCTCCAAGCCCGCTCCAGTCCCCGCGCCCGCCCCGGCCGCTCAGGCGGCCGCGACGGCCACCGAGGTCCGCGCCACCCCCGTCGCCCGCAAGCTCGCCGACGAGCACGGCGTCGACCTCTCCCGCATCACCGGCACCGGCGCCGGCGGCCGCATCCGCGAGCAGGACGTCCTCGGCTTCGTCCAGTCCCTCAAGGCCGCCCCGGCAACCGCCCCTGCCCCCGCGCCCACGCCCGCGGCCCCCGCCCCGTCAACCGGCGGCCGCGCCGTCCGGCGCGAGCGCATGTCCCCCCTCCGCCAGCGCATCGCCACCCGCCTCGTCGAGGCCCAGCACACCGCGGCCATGCTCACGACCTTCAACGAGGCCGACATGACCGCCGTCATGGAGCTCCGCAAACGCTACAAGGAGCCCTTCGAGAAGAAGCACGGCATCGGCCTCGGCTTCATGTCCTTCTTCGTCAAGGCCTGCGTCAACGCCCTCCAGGCCTTCCCCGCGGTCAACGCCTCCATCGTCTCCGGCGCGGGCGGCGCCCCCGAGATCGAGTTCCACGACTACTGCGACATCGCCCTCGCCGTCGGCACCCCCAAGGGCCTCGTCGTCCCCGTCCTGCGCAACTGCGAGACCCTCTCCTTCGCCCAGATCGAGTCCGGCATCAAGGACCTCGCCACCCGCGCCCGCGACGGAAAGCTCACCCTCGACGAGCTCCAGGGCGGCACCTTCACCATCACCAACGGCGGCATCTACGGCTCCCTCAACTCCACCCCCATCCTCAACCCGCCCCAGTCCGGCATCCTCGGCATGCACGCGATCAAGAACCGCCCCGTCGAGCACCCCGCCGGCTCCGGCCAGGTCGCCGTCCGCCCGATGATGTACCTCGCCCTCTCCTACGACCACCGCATCATCGACGGCGCCGAGGCCGTCCAGTTCCTCGTCGCCGTCAAGAACGCCATCGAGGAGCCCGAGCGCCTCATGCTCGGCATGTGACGCCCTCTCCCCAGGGGAATCCATCCCGCTCCCCCATGTTCGGGTGCCCCGCGCCCGGTTTTTCACTGCGCCAAGTAAAAGGACATTTATCCCCCCCGCGGTATACTCCCCCGCGCTCGTCCCCAGCCTGAAAGGGCCGTCCATGGGCACGCCGCGCACCGGCCTCGGCCGCATCTTTGACTACCACATCCCCAAGAACGCCGTCAACGCATACCTCCGGCGCCGCGCCGGCGGCGACGGCCGCCCCGTCTTCTACGACATCGACGCGGTCTGCCCCCCCCTCGCCGAGCTCTCCCGCAGTTGGCAGACCATCCGCCGCGAGTTCGACCTCGCCCTCGCCGCCGACCGCGACCTTCCCCGCTACCACGATGTGGACCCCGGCGAGGCCGAGATCTCCGCCGGCGGCGACCCCGACAAGCGCTGGACCGTCTACCTCCTCTACCTCCTCGGCCACAAGCCCGCCGCCAACCGCGCCCGCTGCCCGCACACCTGCCGCCTCCTCGACGCCGTCCCCGGCCTGATCCAGGCCTTCTTCTCCATCCTCGACCCCGGCAAGTCCGTCCCCCTCCACGAGGGCCCGTACCTCGGCTACCTCCGCTACCACCTCGGCCTCCTCGTCCCGCGGAACAACCCGCCGCTCATCCGCGTCAAGGGGCAGGACTACACCTGGCGCGAAGGCGAGGGCGTCCTCTTCGACGACTCCTGGCCCCACGAGGTCATCAACACCAGCGACGCCCCCCGCGCCGTCCTCGTCGTTGACATCCTCCGCCCCCTCCCCCAGCCCGCCCACGCCCTCAATCGATTCATGACCAACGTCGTCGCCCGCCACACTTACGGCCGCGCCGTCGCCCGCCGCGTCGAGCGCTTCTCCCGCCCCGCCACCGCCCCCGCCGGCGCGGTGCCCCTGCACCTCTGAGGCCTACCGTCCGTTCATGGCCGCACGCGCCCGCACCCCCGTCGTCCACATCGCCCTCCTCCGCGGCCTGAACGTCGGCGGCGCCAACCGCCTCCCCATGACCGCCCTCGCAGCCGCCTTCACCGACGCCGGCTGCACGGACGTCCGCACCTGCATCCAGTCCGGCAACGTCCTCTTCACCGCCCCGCCCGCCGCGGCCGACCGCCTCCCCGCCCTCATCGCCAAGTCCCTCGCGGACCGCCACGGCGTCAAGACGCCCGTCATCCTCCGCACCGCCGCCGAACTCGCCGACGCGATCGAGCACAACCCCTTCCTCAAGGCCGGCGCCGACCCCGCCACCCTCCACCTCGCCTTCCTCGCCGACGCCCCCTCACCCAAGCACGCCGCGGCCCTCGACCCCGACCGCTCCCCCGGCGACGCCTTCCACCTCCGCAAACACGACCTCTACCTCCACTTCCCCAGCGGCCTCGCCCGCACCAAGCTCACCAACGCCTACCTCGACTCCACCCTCGCCACCACCAGCACCGTCCGCACCTGGCGCACCGTCCTCAAACTCCACGAACTCGCCGCCGCGCACCCCGCCCCCTCGGCCTGACCCGCCCGCCGGTACATCGCGCCGCCGCTTTTTCTTTCCGCTCGCCTTGATATATGCTTGAATGGGAATATATTGACCCCATGCCCCGCGCCCCCGCCGCGACCGACGCCTTCAGCGCCATCGCCGAGCCCCGCCGGCGCGACATCATCGCCGCCCTCGCCCACGGCCGCCCCACCCCCGTCGGCGAACTCGTCCGCATCCTCGACCTCCCCCAGCCCACCGTCTCCAAGCACCTCGCCGTCCTCCGCGACGCCGGCCTCGTCTCCGTCACCGCCCGCGGCCGCCAGCGCCTCTACCGCCTCCAGCCCGAGGAGCTCAAGCCCGTGTACCAGTGGATCAAGATGTACGAGCGCTACTGGTCCCACCAGGCCGACCGCATCAAGCAGCGCGCCGAGCGCCTCGCCCGCGAGCGGTCCGCCGCCCCGCGCACCCCGCCCGACCGCTAGGAGCCCCCGCAGTGATGACGAACCCCGCCACCGACACCGTCCACACCATCAACCTCACCCAGGAGCTCCAGATCGCCGCCCCGGTGGAGATCACCTTCGAGGCCGTCCTCGAAGAGCTCGGCCCCGGCAGCGTCCTCCCCGACGGCTCCCCCTTCCCGATGACGATCGAGCCCTGGCCCGGCGGCCGCTGGTTCCGCGACCACGGCAACAACACCGGCCACCTCTGGGCCCACGTCCAGGTCATCAAGCCCCCGCCGCACGAGAAGCCCCTCCTCGAGCTCTGCGGCCCCATGTTCATGTCCTACCCCGCCATCAACCACGTCCAGTACCGCCTCATCCCCGACGGCGCGGGCACCCTCCTGCGCATCACCCACCGCGCCGTCGGCCTCATCCCCGCCCAAGACCGCGAGGGCGTCCACGAGGGCTGGGCCCACGGCCTGAAGCGCATCCGCGACCTCGCCGAGCGCCGCGTCAAGGAGACCTCCCGGTGAAGGCAACCGACGCCATCCGCACCCTCCTGACGATGTCCGACGAAGGCTTCGCCGCCATCGCCGCGGGCATGCGCGACCATCCCCTCACCCGCCCGATCCTCCAGGACGGCCGCGCCGGGGGCAACCACCCCCTCTGGATCATCGGCCACCTCGCCTTCATCGAGGGGAGCATCCCCGGCATCCTCTTCGGCCCCGAGAAGGCCGGACCCAACCCCGTCGAGCATTGGCGCCCCCTCTTCGCCACCGGCACACAGCCCCTGGACGACCCCGCCGCCTACCCCTCCTTCGACGAGGCCCTCTCCACACTCCGCTCCCTCCGCGCCGGAACGCTGGCGCTCCTGGACGAACTCGGCGACGACGGCCTCTCCCGCGTCCCCGCCGCCCCGCCCCCCGAACTCGCCGACGCCATGACCACCTTCGGCCAGACCCTCATGCTCCTGGCCCTCCACCAGATGGTCCACTACGGCCAGGTCGCCGATGCCCGCCGCGCCGCCGGCCTGAAGCCCCCGCTCTGAACCACGCTCCCCCTTCCCCGCACGAAAGGCCCGCCATGAGCACCACCGACGCGATCACCATCACGCGCGACCTCCCCGCCCCCGCCGCCCGCATCTTCAGCGCCTGGACCGACGAGTCGCAGCTGGCCCGCTGGTGGGCCCCCCGCGGCTTCACCACCCCCTTCTGCACCGTCGACCCGCGCCCCGGCGGCCACTTCCGCTTCTGCATGCGCTCCCCCGAGGGGCGCGACTTCTGGGGCCGCGGCACGTACACCGAGATCGTCAAGCCCTCGCGCATCGTCTACACCGACGTCTTCACCGACCCCGACGGCAACCCCGTCCCCCCATCGCACTACGGCATGAGCCCCGCCTTCCCCCACGAGGCCCGCGTCTCGGTCGAACTCGCCGAACGCGGCGGCCGGACCCGGCTCACGCTGCGCCACGACTTCCCCGCCTCCGTCCCCGAGTTCGCCGACTGCCGCGACGGCTGGAACCAGCTCCTCGACCGCCTCACAGAGCTCTTCGCCGACCCCGAAACGTTCACGCTCTGCCGCACATTGAACGCCCCGCGCGAAAGGGTCGTCCGGGCGTGGACCGAGCTCGACCAGCTCCGGCCGTGGTGGGGCCCCAAGGGCTTCCCGCTGGCCGACTGCTCGCTGGACCTCCGCCCCGGCGGCGCCTTCCACTACCAGCTCAAGTCCGCCGGCGGCAACGAGATGTGGGGCAAGTGGGTCTACCGCGAGGTCGCCCCACCCGAGCGCCTCGTGCTGGTATCCTCCTTCTCCGACCCCCAGGGCCGCACCGCCCGCGCCCCCTTCAGCGACGACTGGCCCCTGGAGACGCTCACGACCTTCACCTTCGCCGAGGATGGCGACCGCACCATCTTCACCCTCGCGGCCTCACCCATGAACGCGACCGACGCCGAACGCAAGGCCTTCGCCGACATGCACGGCTCCATGCGCGCCGGCTGGGGCGGCACGCTCGACCAGCTCGCCGATTACCTCGCCCGCGCCTGACGCCCACCCATCACCGACGCCCCCGACCCCACCAAGGAGAGATTCATGCAAGTCGAACCCACCAAGCAGCACACCTGGCTCCGCAAGTTCCTCGGCGAGTGGACCTCCACCGCCGCCATGAGCTGCAAGCCCGGCGAGCCCGAGGTCACCACCACCGGCTCCGAGTCCGTCCGCGCCCTGGGCGACCTCTGGATCGTCGCCGACGGCCGCGGCGAGATGCCCGGCGGCGGCCAGGCCTCCATGATGCTCACCATCGGCTACGACCCCGCCCGCGAGCGCTTCATCGGCACCTGGATCGGCTCGATGATGACGTATCTCTGGACCTACACCGGCCAGCTCGACGCCGCCGGCAAGGTCCTCACCCTCGAGTGCGAGGGCCCGAACTTCGAGTCCCCCGACTCGACCTGCAACTACCGCGACGTCCACGAGTTCATCAGCGACGACGAGCGCACCCTCACCGCCTACATCCAGGCCCCCGACGGCTCCTGGAACAAGATGATGACCGCGACCTACCGCCGCAAGAAGTAACCCCGCTCCCCGTGGCACGGGCTTTGGGGGGGCAGCCCGCGCCTCCCCTTCCTCCCTCTTCCATCCGGGTGCCACGGCTGGGCGATCGGGGGGGCGCCCGGCCGTGCTCCTTCTCTCTCGATTCTCCTTCTCTTCCCCCCGCCCCCCTCTCCCATCGGGAGAGGGCCGGGGTGAGGGCTCCATGGATTCCCTCCTCCCTCTACGTGGCCCCCCGACTCCCCCTCTCCAAATCCTCCGCCCTCTTCAAGCCCACGCCCTGAGGGCGGGGGTTGGGGGCGGGTTCCCTCTTCCTCTCCGACTCCTCCGCCCCCCATCACACAAAGTCCGCCTCCTCATAGAGCGGCCGGATCTCAATCTCCGTCTCCGCCCCCGGGTGCGCGTTCGGACTCCGCTTGACCCACTCGATCGCCTCCTCCAACGACTCCACCCTCCACAGCCAGTACCCCGCGACCAGCTCCCCCGTCTCCGCGAACGGCCCCCTGGTCACGCTGCGCCCGTCCCCCGAGAACCGCACCCGCGCCCCCTGCGAACTCGGCCTCAGCCCTGCCCCATCCAGCATCACCCCCGCCCTCACCAACTCCTCGTTGAACCTCCCCATCGCCTCCATCAGCTCCTTGCTCGGCATCACCCCCGCCTCGCTCTCCTTGCTCGCCTTCACGATCACCATGACCCGCATCGCGGCTCCCTTCAGATTCCCCCCCTCCCGTGGCACGGGCTCGTCACGCCGAGGATGAGCCCCCTCCCCCTCTCCACTTTTCCTATATCGACTACGGCGAATCCTCGGGTCTCCGCCCTCTTCCTCTTCTCTCTCCCTCCTGAACGCCCTCACCCCCATCCCCCAGCTCACACCCACCTCACCCACTCCCGGATCACCCCCTCCAGCGCCCCCTTCTTCGCCCGCACATCCCCCGCATCCTCAAACTTCACCACCGCCCGATCCTTCCCCAGCCACTCCAGAATCCCCTTCGGGTCCGCGACCGTCATCCCATCCTTCGCCTTCGCGCTCCCCTTCGCACCCGTGTGCAGGATCAGCCACAGCTGCGCCGCCTTCCCCCCGCGCCCGCGAAGGTTCAGCGTCGCGAAGTACTCCGTCGTCCGGAAGCTCGGCGAGTTCCACTTGATCCCCTCCCGGATCTCCGGGCTCGCGCCGAGGATGATCTTCCGGACCGCCTCGATCTCCTTCTTCATCGGATGATCCAGCTCGCGCAGGAACTCCACGACCGCCGGGTCGGTCTGCGAACCGCCGGCCTCGGACCCCGCGCCCGCTGCACCTGACTTCTTCGTCGCCACAGAACCTCCTCCGCAAGCACGCAGCAGTGGGGGGGTGGGGGGGGTAGCGTCGCTGCTGCGCCGCCCTACGCCCGCCCGCGGCTCACTCCCCACCAAAGATCGCCGCCATCTTCTCCAGGCACTGCTCCAGCCCCCCCTTCGACAGCGCCACCGCCTGCTCCGACCCGTACCCATACTCCGTCACCGTCATCTCCGTCCGCCCCTCCCCCGCGGCCCGGAACGTCACCACCTGCGGCGTCTCCCGCGGGATCCCCGGCGGCAGCCCCATCGTCCCCGGGTCCAGCTCGTTCCCGTCCTGGTCCGCAAACCGGCCCACGAACTCCAGCCGCTCCATCGGCGCCACCACGCGGTACGTCCACGTGTTGTACCAGTCCTGCCCCCCGAACTCCTTCGGCGCCCGCATGCACACCAGCGACACGCCGCCGACCCGCACGTCCATCCGCGCCATCGGCGAGGTGAACCCCGTCGGCCCCCACCACCGCATCACCAGCTCCGGCTCAACCCACGCCCGCCACACCTCCTCCACCGGCGCCTCAAAGACCCGAGTCACGCTGAACTCGAGCCCCGTCTCTCCCCGCTCCATCGCCACGTCCGCCTCCTCATTTCTCTCCTGACCCGCCGCGCCCTCCCCCGCCCCCGCGCTCCCGCCGCACCCCGCCCCCGCCGCGGCAACGACCAGCAGCAACGCCAACGCGCCGCAACAACGACTCACCCGGGCCATCTCGACCTCCCGCGACATCAGACGCTCCCCGCCAGCATCCCCTCCAGCCGCTCATACCCCGCGGCCATCCCGTGCTCCATCCCCGACGCCACCGCCCCATCGCGGGCCTCCCTCGAGGGATACAGCAGCGTCAGCCTGAGCGACGTCCTCCCACCCTCCTCCGTCAGCTCCAGCGTCCCCACCTGCTCCCCCGCCTGCGCCTCGCACCCGAACTCGAACGTCTCCGTCCGGACGATCCGCTCCGGCGCCCGCACCTCGCGGTACACCCCCCGCATCGCCATCTCCTCCCCACTCGGCCCGCGCCACGCCCACCGGAACGCCCCCCCCGCGCGGGTCTCCTCCGTGCACTCGGTCATCTCCCACCCCGGCGGCCCGAACAGCCACTTCTTCAGCAGCTCCGGCTTCGTCATCGCGTCCCACACCCGCCCCCGCGGCGCATCGAACTCGCGCCCGATCAAAATCTCCCGCTCCGACGGCAGCGCGATCGTCATCGCCAGCCGCCCTGCTCCCGTCTTCTCCCGCAGATGATCCGCCAGCCGCCCCACCGTCTGGATCCCACCCTCCACCGCCCCATACTCGCGCACCACCCGCTCCCGATCCTCCGCCGTCGGGAAGACCATCCGCATCGTCAGCTTCGTCCCCTCCCCCGTGCGCTCGAACAGCACCGTCGTCCGGAACTTCACGCCCTCATCCGCCCCCTCGCCCCGGTGCGCGTACACCAGCTTCCGCGGCTCCACCACCTCCTCGAACGTGATCAGGTTCGCGTAGTCCCGCCCATCCGGCCCGTGCATGATGAACCGCCACTCGCCCCCGTTCCTCACCTCCATCGCGCGCGTCGTCGTCGTGAACCCCCGCGGCCCCCACCACCTCACCACCTGCTCCGGGTCCGTCCACGCCCGCCACACCAGCTCCGGCGGAGCCTCGAACGCCCGCGTGATCACGATCTCCCGGTCCGCCGTCTCCATCTGCGCTGCGCCGCTCTGGGTCATCCGCGTTGCTCCTTCTCCCCCTCCCCCTCGCCCTCGATCGATTTCATCTCCTCCAGCAGCGCATCCAGCCGCTGGAAGCTCCCCTCCCAGTGCCTCCGGAACCCCTCGAGCCACTCGCTCACCCGCGCCAGCGGCTCCCCCTCGATCCAGCAGATGTGCGTCCGTCCCACCACCCGCCGCCTGATCAGCCTCGCCTGCTCCAGCACCCGCACGTGCTTCGACGCCGCGGGCAGCGACATCTCCAGCGGCGCGGCCAGCTCCCCCACGCTCCGCTCCCCCTCCGCCAGCCGCCGCAGCATGTCCCGCCGCGCCGGGTGCGACAGGGCGTGAAACACGCGGTCCAGGTTGGGCGACGGATCCAGAACCATTTGGTTTAGCATACCGATGCCCGGAAGACCGTCAACCAATCAGTTAAGCATTCCTGCAAGATCCACCCTGATCGATGAAAAAATCAATACACCAAGCTTGTCATGAGACTTCTGTCTATTTACGATGATGCCATTCCAGCTCCAGGAGCCACCCCATGCCCCTCACCCCCGCCCAGATGGACCGCAAGATTGATGAGCACTTCCGCTTCGAGGCCGCCGACGACATCGAAGGCGTCGTCGCCACCCTCGCCCCCGACGCCGTCCACGACATCGTCGGCTGGCCCTCCGGCCCCACCCGCGGCCGCGACAACGCCCGCCCCTTCTACAACCAGCTCTTCGCCGACCTCGCAGAGGGCGCCGTCACCCCAATCAAGCGCCTCTACGGCGACAACTTCCTCATCGACGAGTCCCTCTGGGAGGGCCGCGCCCCCGGCCGCCCCTTCGGCCTCGACGGCCGCAACCGCCCCCTGAAGTTCCGCCTCCTCCACGTCGTCGAGTTCACCGACGACGCCCAGATCGGCCGCGAGCAGGTCTGGATCGACATGGCCGCCCTCGTCCAGCAGCTCCCACAGGATTGAGCATGCCCCCCCGTTCCGATACCTCCGGCCGCGTCAACCAGCGCCGGCGCACCCGCAAGGACCTCCTCGCCGCCGCCGCCCGCCTCCTCAAGGATCACGCCGCCGGCGGACGCGCCCCCACCATGGACGACGTCGCCGCCGCGGCCATGGTCTCCCGCGCCACCGCCTACCGCTACTTCCCCAGCATCGAGGCCCTCCTCGTCGAGGCCCCCATCGACGGCGCCGTCCCCGACCCCGACGACCTCTTCGCCAACGACCCCTCCACCGACCCCGCCGACCGCGTGGATCGCGCCGAGGCCGCCCTCCACGAGTTGTCCTACCGCAACGAGGCCCAGCTCCGCCTCATGCTCGCCGCCAGCCTCGAACGGGCCGTCCGCGCGAGCAGTGGGGCGGGTGGGGGAGGTGAGGGAGGTG
>JBIQJK010000064.1:0-20924 GCA_044507535.1 Planctomycetaceae bacterium
CCCCCAACCCCCCCGCTGCCATCGGCCCCTTCGGCCTCATCGTCCGGCATCAACCCCGCGATGAGGGGCACCAGCGTGAGGGCGTCGAGGATGTGCTTCGTCCACGCCTCGTCCGGATCGGTGATCGCGGTGAGGTTGTGCGTCTTGTTGATCTCGAGGAGCAGCGCGAGGTACAGGCCGAGGCGATCAACGTCGCCGGGGTCGAAGGCGATGCCGAGGGCCTCGGCGGCGGTGAGAAAGCCGGCGGGTGGGGTGAGCGGCTGCATGGGGCGGGAGTCTAGTGATGCACATCCGGGCCGGCGGTCGGGGCGTCAGCGGAGCGTCCGGGCGCGGCCGGATGGGTGTTGGGCGATCGTACGGCTGCGGGGGTACGTTTGATCCAGGACGCGGCGGCGGGACATCGGCGCTGCACGTGAGGCTCATCGGGTGCGCAGCGCCAGTGTCAGACGACGCAGCGCTTCCGCCAACGATGACATCACCTCAAAATCGTGGAGCGCAGCGCAGCTCCGACCGGTTTCGGCCGCCACCGATACCACACACGTAACTGCTGAGCCTTTCAGCAGTTACACCCGATGGCCAACAGGCTCCCTCGGGTCGATGGACCCGGCACCGCGTCCATTCCGGTCTCGGTGGCATGCGAGATCGACGCGTGCGCGGTAGGCTGGCTGCAAACAACGGAGGCCGCACCATGCACGTCACCCGCGCCGTTCTCACCGCCATCGCTCTCGCGCCGGCGATCCCGGTCACTCCAAGCCTCGCCGCCCCGTACGCGATGGCGCAGCCCGACGCCGCGGACGAGGTCGCGCGTGCCATCGCGGCGGTCGAGCGTGCGCGGGCCGCGTACCTCGCCCTGAAGTCCTACAGCGACACCACCCGAGCCCGTTACGTCTGGGAGCCCGCCAACGGGCGCCGGCAGGAGTCCTCGGCCGAGATCGCCACCCGGTACCGCGCCCCCGGCGACCTGGCGATTTCGAGCACGCAGGACGCGATGATCGCCGCGGATGGCCGGCTTCGCCGGATTGCGCTGGCCGGCGGCGTGTACACGGATGAGCCGCTGCCGAGCCCGTTCAACCCGATGGAGCACGTCGAGGGGATGCCCTCGGGGTGGATGCTGGCCTCGCCCGTCGCGGTGCTCCTCGTCCGCGGGGAGCAGATGCCGCCGCTGCTGTTCAAGAACATCACCGAGCTGACCGGCGCCCGCGCTGCGGAGCAGGGCGGCGTGGCGGGGACGCTGGTCACCGCGAGCGGCCGCTACGACCCGGACGATGAGGCGTCGCCGACTACCGAGATCGAGCTGTTCTTCCGGGACTCCGACGGCCTGCTCGGGTCGATGCAGGTCGACTACACTGGCGCGAACAACGCGGAGTCTCCCGGGGAGTGGAGGACCGTCGTGCTCCGGTACGAGTTCGACGAGGTCCGCGTCAACCCCGACCTGCCGGAGGACGCTTTCGCGCTCCCGTCGGGGCTGCGCGAGGTGGACGACCTGACGCCGGACGCCGCCCGCCCGACCCGCTCCGCCCAAATGGCCCTCATCGGGTCCGAGGCCCCGGCGTTCGAGGGCGCGGACCTCGACGGCGAGGAGATGAGCCTTGCGGACCTCCGCGGGCGCGTGGTCGTGCTGGACTTCTGGGCCACCTGGTGCGGCCCGTGCGTCGCGGCCATGCCGAAGATGCAGGCCCTCGGCGAGCGGTTCGCGGACCGGCCCGTGACCGTGCTCGGCGTGAACCAGGACCGCGGCGACGTCGAGGCGGTCCGCCGGTTCGTCCAGAGCAAGAGGATCACCTTCGGGCACTTCATGGACGAGGACGGCTCGGTGGGCGCGGCCTACCGCGTCACCGGCATCCCGTGCACCGTGCTGATCGACGCCCAGGGCGTGGTGCAGGACATCCGCACCGGCATGCGGCCGGGGGACGAGGAGGTGCTGGCCGCGAACATCGAGCGGCTGCTCAAGGGCGAGAGCCTCCGCTCGCCGGAGGAGCTGGCGGAGCTGCGGCGGCAGCTCGCGGAGGAGGCGAGCCGGCCGGCGCTGGCGTTCGCGTCCAGCGACGAGCAGAGGCTGACCGTGGGGCGGCTCTTCGGGCGCGGCTACTACTCGCGGTACTCCACGACGGTGATGAACGTCGACGACGACCCGGCCAACGAGGTCGTCAACCCGACGCAGAACAACGGGCTGGAGGTGCTCGACCACACGGGTCAGGACCTGCGCCACATCGTCTTCCGCGGCCTGCCGCGGGGCGAGGTCAGCGCGTACGCCCCCGTGGTGATCTCCGGCGCCCGGCACTGGCTCATCGCGCACAACCGGCGCGAATCCCGGCGCGGCTCGCAGATCACCATCGGGCTGTTCACCGACGCGGGCGATCGGGTCTGGCTGTACGAGCCCGATGCGCTCGCGGGGACGTTCGCGCAGGCCGGCGTGGCCGCGGGGGACCTGGACGGCGACGGCGTGCCGGAGATGGTGGTCGGGATCGGCGCGATCCGCAGCAACGAGGACTCGGGCCTGGAGTTCGGCCCGGGGAATGAGACGGGCCTGCTGATCGTGCTCGACGCGGAGGGCAACCCGCTGGCCCAGCGGGCGATGGACCAAGTGGACTTCGTCCACGTCGGCGTCCCGGACGGGACGGAGGGCGGACGCGGGGTCATCGTGATCGGGGTCAACGGGCGGCTGCGGCGGGTGAACCTGGAGCTGCCCTGACCGGGGCGGGGCCGGCGCGGCTCGCCGCGCCGCCGATGAAATGCAGCGAGGGGAGGGCCGCCAGCGTGACGGCCCTCCCCTCGCTGTGTTCAGATCGGCCGGGATTCCCGGCCCGATGTCTCTCGCGGGCAGCCCCGCATCTCGGCATCAGCAGCCGCCGCCGACCGCCTGGAGCCACTCGGTCAGGAAGGCGGAGATGTCGTTGGAGTTGACGCTCCCGCTCCCATCGAAGTCGGCGATGAGGTTGCCGTTCTGCACGCTGTCGAGCCACGCGGTGAGGAAGGCGCTGATGTCATTGGAGTTGACGTCGCCGCTCTCGTCCCAGTCGGCCGGGCAGGCGGAGCCCGGGATGGACGTGACCGTGAAGGTCAGGGCGCGGGTGCCGTCGGGCCGCTCGATCAGATCGAAGAAGCCGTCGAACCCGGGGACATCGGCGGTGAACTCGAAGTCGCTGGGGGAGAAGACGTTGTTCTGGTTGGTCGGGTTCTCGAAGTAGTCGATGAGCGTGTAGGTCTCCAGGGCGATGCCGGGGCCGACGCGGAAGTCGAAGAGGACCGTGCCGGCGCCGCTGCCGCGGCTGAGCGTCGTCACCAGGCGGATCAGGTCGCTCTCCTGGCCGAGGTCGAAGACGATGCGGGTGCCGGGGGCGTAGGAGCTGCTCCAGGCCTCGAGGACGCCGACGCCGGGGCCGCCGATGTCGCCCGGGGCGAGGATCGCCTGGCCGTCGCCGAGGTTGAAGGTGTTGAGGATCCGGGTGCTGCCGTTGACGGCGAGGGTGCCGTCCCAGACGCTCCAGTTCATGCGGAACTCGCCGTCGAGCTCGACGCGTCCGCCCGTCGTGCTGGAGGTGCTGGTGGCGCTGCCGACGCTCCAGCCGGCGGCGTCGCCGTTGGCGATCCCCTCGGGCGTGATGCGCCAGGTCCCCTCGCCGATCTTGGTGAGGTTGGAGCTGGACTCCAGCCGGCCGCTCCAGTTGATGTCGTAGCCGTTGGAGTCGATGGTCGTGACCCGCAGGACGCGGATGGGGCGGCTGGTGGTCCAGTCGCCGGTCAGCACCAGGCCGGCCCCGGCGGTGCCGACGATCTCGAGGAGGCCGTCGGGGTCGCCGAGGTTGCTGTCGCGGTTGAGCTCGACCTCGGCGTTGAAGATCCTCGTGCCGCCGGTGTAGGTGTTGTCGCCGGAGAGGATCACGCGGCCGGTGTTGGCGGTGGTCGATTCCAGGTAGACCGCGCCGGGGCCGGAGATGACGCCGGCGTAGTCCAGGGTGTTGCCGCCGGCGGTGGTCGCGGCGAGGCGGAAGGCGCCCGACTGCACCTCGGCTGGCTTGTCGATGACGGCCGTGCCGAGGCCGCGGTACTCCAGGCTGGGGACGAGCTCGCCGCCGCCGGCGGTGCGGTTCACGAAGCCGCTGGTGGTGTCGAAGGTGTTGGGGTGGGTGAAGCGGAAGCCGCCGGCGTTGATGGTGGTGACGCCGGTGTAGGTGTGGGCGGCGGTGGTGGTGAGGGAGAAGTCGCCGCTCTTGGTGATCCCGTTGGTCCCGGAAATGACGCCGTTGATGGTGGAGATGCTGCCGGTGTGGATGATCCCCTCGGCGTCGCCGAAGTCGATGTTGTTGTCGATCGAGGTCTCGGCGCCGAAGGCGACGATGAGCGCGCCGCTGGCGATGCTGATCGTGCCCGCGCCGCTGATGCCGGTGAAGTCGGGGACGACCAGGGCGTTGACCGTGACGTTGTCGTGGTTCTCCACCCAGTTGTGCGCGCCGCTGGAGCCGCCGGGGAGCTTGACGTTGGCCCCGGCGCCGGCCGTCAGCGTCGTCTCGTACTCCTCCGCCGTCAGAAGCCGGATGCGCCCGGCGTCGTAGGTCACCAGGTCCCGCGGCGAGGTGATCAGCGACGGGACCCCCGCGATCCAGGGGATGATCCCGCCGGTCGTCGCCGGGGCGCTGTCCAGGGTCAGGAGCGAGGCCGCGTTGCCCAGCGTCACCGTCGCGGTGGCGCGGCCGGCGCGGGTCATCGACTCGCTGGAGACCTCCATGCCGCCGTTGCGGCCGTTGATGAAGAGCAGGCCCATGCCGTGGAGGGTGATCGGGCCGACCCGCTCGACGGTGTTGTTGCCGGCGGTGTTGTTGCCGACGGCGCTCAGCCGGCCGCTGTCGAGGGTCAGCGGCGCGGTGTCGCTCAGCCGGTTCATGCCGGCGTTCGCGGTGAAGTTGACCTCCAGCACGCCGCCGTTGCGGATCGTGTAGCCGCTGGAGTTCATCGCGCTGCCGTCCCCGCTGAGGGTGATGCCGCCGGCCTTGATGCCGGCCACGCCGCTGGGGACGCCGAAGGCCACGGGCATGTCGATGAGCGTCTGCCCGGCGTAGGTGTTCGCGGTGGTGAGGGTGAGGGTGTTGTGGATCGTCCCGACCGAACGCATGTCGATCCCGCCGGGGCCGTCGATCGGGCCCGCGAGGGTGAGGGGGCTGGTGGTGCGCAGCAACAGGTCGCTGTTGAGCATGACGGGGTTGCTCACCGTGAGGCTGGCGGTCGAGCGGAGGATCCCGCCGTTGGCGGTCAGGGGCCCCACTCCCAGCGCGTTGGCGTTGCTGATCTCCAGGACGCCGCTGTTGAGGAAGACGCCGCCGGAGAAGCCGTTGGCCCCCTCGAGGCGGAAGCGTCCGTCGATCTCGCTGGGGCCGGTGGAGGCGACCGTGATCGAGCCGGGGCCGGAGACGGGGGAGGCGATGTACACCGCGCCGTAGGACTGCGCCTCGAGCGTGAGGTCCCCGTCGATCCACCAATCGTTCACGACGCCGCTGACGCCGCCGAAGCGGAACAGGCCGACGTCGGTCGAACGGATGAACGAGCCGCCGATGAAGTGCAGGGCGCTGCCGGGGTTCTGGCCGATGAAGGTGGCCGTGCCCGTGCGCGAGTGGAGGGTGATCCCTCCCAGCATCAGCGCGCCGAGGTCGTTGAATGCGCGGTAGGAGGAGTGCCCCAGGTTCGTAAAGGTGAGCTCGGTCGAGGGGCCGGAGACGGGGACCTGCCCGTCGGCCCAGTTCGCCGGGTCGCTGAAGTTGCCGTTGGCGCGAGAGATCCAGGTCTGCCCGAGGGCGGCAGGCGTAAGCGCGGCCCCCGCGATCGCGGCCAGAATGAAGGGTGTCGCGACGCGGCCGGATCGGCCTGTACGGATAACGTTCATCTTCTCACTCTCCCAGTTGCCGGTGGTGGGATCCGAGTACTTCCCGGACTCTCCGCGGAGCGTACCACACCCGCCGCGACGTGCAACCCGAACAGGGGGGCGGTCGCTCGATTGCGGCGAGAGGGCGGGGCGGCGGCCCTCACCCGGATCAACCCAGAATGCCGCCCGACGGCCCCCGAATGCGACCACGAGGCCGTAGGGCGGTGCATCGGCGGGATCTGGACGCATCGTCGCGGCCGCGGGACTCGACCGAAGGCTCCGGCGGAGCGTCCGGCCGATCGCGGCCGCGCTTGACCAGCCACGCCTGCGCACCGGCGCACGCGCGAACTTCAGCAACTGGGGGCCGGGCCTGGCGTACTCGGCGCCGGGCGTAACGATCCTCTCCACCGACCGGCAGGGCTCGGCCGGGTACTCCGCCGATGACTACGCGTTCGTGAACGGGACCTCCTTCGCCTCCCCCTATGCGGCCGGCGTCGCGGCGCTTGTCCTCTCGGAGAACCCCGGTCTGACCGCGGCCCAGGTCGAGGCCCGGCTAAGCGCCGGGTGCGTCGATCTCGGCCCGCCCGGGTACGACACCGACTATGGCTGGGGCTTCATCAACGCGCGCAACTCGCTCCCGGCCGGCCCCGGCAACGACGACTGCACGTCGGCGACCGATGTCTCGGCCGGCGGGACCTTCTCGGGGACGCTGAGGTACGCCGTCGCCAGCAGGCCGTACGACAGCTGCTGCTGCCACGAGCAGAACGCCGACGTGTGGTACCGATTCACGCCGCCCGTCGGGGCCAGCGGCCTCACCCTCCATGCGGGCACGTGCGGCACGCACGACCTGGGCGGGGTGGACTCCGGGGTGGACACCATGCTCTCGATCTTTTCCGCGTGCGGCGGCGTGCAGCTCGCCTGCAGCGACAATGCGGATGCGTGCGGCGCCGCCCAGGACCAGGGCGCCCGGCGCGACGCCTTCGTGACCTACCCCCTGCACCCCGGCCAGACGGTGTTCATCCGCGTCACCTACTCCGGCGAATTCTCGGACACCTTCGACTCCGGCAGCGGCGTGGCGCCCACCGGCCCGTTCGTGCTCAACATCGCGGCGATCCCGGATCAGGGCCCGGCGTGCCCGGCGGACTGGAACGAGGACCAGCAGGTCAACTCCAACGACATCTCCGCCTTCCTCTCCACCTGGCTCGGCTCCGTCCAGGGCTCGACCCTCGACGCCGACTTCAACAACGACGGCCAGATCAACTCCAACGATATCTCCGCCTTCCTTTCCGCCTGGCTCCGAGCCGTGCAGAGCGGGTGCTGAGCAAGGGAGGCGACGCGCATCGCGCCCGGTGCGGCCGCGGACGCCGTGCCTCCACCACCAGAAGCGGCCCGATGTGGTCCAGGTACCGGGGCGTGCCGGCATCGGGCCAACGCCCGCGCCGTTCGGAGTTGATCCCGATGACCAGCCCCTCCTGACGGAGCTGGGCCGCGCGGGTGCGCCGCAGCCCGTGGGCGCGACACCCTCCCCGATCTCCGCCCTGACGCCGACCGGCCACACAGCCGGGCTCGGCCACAGCGCCCGCACTCGATCTATGATCGCAGCCCGTGAATCCGATCGAAGAAAAGTTCGCGAAGCTGGGCATCGACCACGCCCCCGGACAGGAAGTGCGCCAGAGCGGCGGCGCTCCCGGGGCCGACCTGCGCGGGGAACCGCTGCCGGGAGCACCGGTGGACTTTTCGCACGGCGATGTGAACGACGATGCATTCCCGCCGACACCGGGGGCGCTGGAGGAGTTTGTCAGGGGCGTGCACCGCGGCTCCCCTCAGGCGTACACCGAGTACCGCGGCGGCGCCGAGCTGCGCGAGCACGTGGCCGGCGGGCTTGCAGCGTTCACCGGCCGCCCCGTTTCCGGTGCGAAGGAGCTGATCATCACGCCGGGAACGCAGGGGGCGCTGTTCCTCGCGCTGGGGGCCACGGTGACCACCGGGGACAAGGTCGCGATTGTGCGCCCCGATTACTTCGCGAACCGCAAGCTGGTCGAGTTTCTGGGCGCTGAGGCCGTTCCGGTTCGGATGGACTACCTGGCCCGCACGGAAGGCGCGGGCGTGGACCTTGAAGGGCTCGGGGCCGCATTCAAGTCCGGGGTGAGGGTGTTTCTCTTCTCCAATCCCAACAACCCCACCGGGGCGGTCTATTCACCCGCGGAGATTGCGAGCATCGCGGAGCTGGCCAACCGGTACGGGGTCACCGTCATCGTGGACCAGCTCTACTCGCGCATGCTCTTCCGCGGCCAGGTGTACACGCACCTTCGGGCCTCGTCCATCAACGCCGACCAGGTCGTCACGATCATGGGACCGTCGAAGACCGAGTCCTTGAGCGGCTATCGCCTCGGCGTGGCCTTCGGCGCTGAGCGCCTGATCGACCGGATGGAGAAGCTGCAGGCCATCATGTCGCTGCGCGCCCCAGGGTACAGCCAGGCCGTCTTGCGAACGTGGTTCGCGGAGGATCCCAAGTGGCTGCAGGACCGCATCGAGAAGCACGAGGCCATCCGTGACGATCTCTTGAAGGTCTTGCACGCTGTACCCGGGCTGGCGGTGCGCACGCCGCAGGCGGGGAGTTACCTCTTCCCCCGCCTTCCGGCGCTGAGCGTTCCCCTGCTCAACTTCGTGCGCGCTCTTCGGGTCCAGGCGGGCGTGACCGTCACCCCCGGCACCGAGTTCAGCCCCGACGCCACGGACAGCATCCGCCTGAACTTCTCGCAGAATCACCAAGCAGCGGTGCAGGCGATCCAACGAGCCGTCCAGCTGATGGAACGCTACCGCGCCTGAAGGAAGGAAGCACCGGGTGACCTTCGGAGCGCTCACCGGTGCGCATGCTCTCTTCCCGGCAGGCACGGCGGAGCCCCTCACCGTTCACCGGAGTCGAGGGACGGCTGCGGCTCCAAGCTGCCCCGCAGGGCCAGCCAGCCGGCGACCACCGCCGCGGCCGACCGTTTGCGGGATCCGTCAGGACTCGCGCGGCGACCGCCGCCATCCTCGCACCCGATTCGGTGTCTCGGCTACCGCTCACGCCCGCGGCGGCGCCGGGGGAGCCGACGGCCAGCACCAAATACCTCGCTCCCCTTGCCACGGATTTCTTCCCCCGCGTGGCGGGGGCCCCTTCCCGGTGTACGTTTATGCGCCGGTCTTATCACCCCCGCCTTTGGCCCGGAGATGCTTTATGCGCCGAACTGTTCCTGCTTCCCTCGTCCTGACGACCCTCTCACTGGCCGCGCCCGCGGCGCTCGCACAGTGGTCCGCCGACCCGGCGGCCCAGCTCGTCATCGCCGATCTCGCCGGCGACCAGAACCAGGCCAAGGTCCGCGCCATCCCCGGCGGCGGCTACTACGTCTCCTGGCTCAGCACACAGGCCACCGGCTGGGACACCTACCTCCAGCGTCTGGACGCCCAGGGCAACCCGCAGTGGGCGCACAACGGCATCATCGCGGCCGACACCAACTTCAGCTCCACCGAGGACTACGGCCTCGCGGTCGATGCCGAGGGCAACGCGGTGATCGCCTTCCGCGACGACTCCTCCGGCATCGTCCAGATCGCGATCCAGAAGGTCTCCCCCGCCGGCGAGCTGCTCTTCGGCCCGCACGGGATCACCGTCAGCGCCTCCACCGGCGGCGTCGACGGCGTGCACACCCCGGGCGTCGTCGTGACCTCCGACGGCGCGTACGTCGTCAGCTACTCCCGCAGCTCCTCGACCACCAACGGCCGCGCCTGGTACCAGAAGGTCAGCCCCACCGGCGAGCTCCTCTGGGGCGACGGGGCGGGCGTGAGCATCGCCCCCGAGTCCAACAGCTACATCGCCGGCAACATGGTCCCCGGCGACGACGGCAGCGTGATCGCCGTCCTGCAGACCTCCGGCTCGTTCACCGCCAACCGCCGCGTGCACATCCAGAAGCTCGACGGCGCCACCGGCGCGCAGGTCTGGAACGGCGGGGCCCCCATCGTCGTGCAGGCGGCGAACCAGCTCCAGATCGGCTACTTCGCGCCGGTGGTCAGCGACGGGGCCGGGGGCGCGGTGGTGGCCTGGTACGAGGTCCCCAACGGCGCATTCCAATGCCGCGTGCAGCGCGTGACCGCCGACGGGACGCTCGCGTTCCCGGCCGGCGGCGCCGAGGCCGCGGTCGCGCCCGGGCTGATGCGGACCTCCCCCGCGGTCGCCTTCGACGCCGCGGCGGGCGAGGCGTACCTGTTCTACACCGAGCAGACGACCAACCAGGCGAGCCAGGGCGTCTACGGGCAGAAGTTCGACGCCGCGGGCAACCGCGTCTGGGGCGACGGGGGCGTCCAGGTCACGCCCCTGGGCGGCATGGGCGTCAACCCTTCGTTCATCAACGCCACGATCACGCCGGGCGGCGCGATCGTCTCGTTCTTCGAGGGCACGAACCCCTCCGCGACCACCGCGGTGGTCAAGTCGGCGAAGGTCAGCGGCGACGGCTCGCTCCCGTGGCCCGGCGGCGTCGTCACCGTGAACTCCAACGGAGGTTCCGCGAAGGCCCGCATGGACGCGGTGGCGGCCCCCGACGGCGGCTCGGTGCTCGTCTACGCGGATGCGAACGCCGGAACGATGGACATCCTCTCCTCCCGGGTGAACGCGGACGGCACGCTCGGCAACCCGTCGTCCACCTGCCCCGCCGACTGGAACGGCGACGACGCCGTCAACTCCAACGACATCAGCGCCTTCCTGACGGACTGGCTGGCGAGCGTCAGCAACGGCACCCTCGGCGCCGACTTCAACAACGACGGCGTCGTGAACTCCAACGACATCAGCGCGTTCCTGACCGACTGGCTGGACGCCGTCCAGGGCGGCTGCTGACGGAGTGCTGCGCCGTCAGGCGGATCCACAGCGCGCCAGCCGGGCGCCATGGACGATCGCGGGCGGAGGGCCGTGTGTGCAACGGCCCTCCGCCCGCTTCTTTCCCCCCGGGGGGCGCGCCGCCATCATAAAGCGGTGGTGGGCCATCCCTCTGGGCGTGCTGGTCGGAGGCGTCGTCCATCTCACGACCGCGCATCAAGGTTGGCCGCTGCAGCACACCCGGCGCATGCGCCCGGTCGCTACGAGGGGAGCGGAGCCCTGGCCGCTTCCCACCGTCCCCGACGGATTCCCGCCTCTCGCCGCCGCGGTCTCGGAGTACCGCCGGGGCCCGGGCAGCCGCGAGGTCCGGTTCGGCCGCGGCGACGGAACGATCTACACCGCCGAACACGTCAACTGGGGATGGCCCCCTCCGAGTCTCACCCGCACCGAGCGGACCTTCGCTCTCCTCCTTGGGCTCCAGTCCAGCGACATGTTGTCAGTCGGGCCGACGAGGGTGCTCTGGCGCGAGGAGTCCTTTGGGCTCTCATGACGCTCCATCACGCCCGCCGCCCCGCGGCCACGGGGTGCTGTGCTGGATACGGGTACGACCTGAACGGCCTCGCGCCGGACGCGGTCTGCCCGGAGTGCGGGGCGGCCCCATCCTGCAGCACATGACCCGCCGAATCGCGAATTCGCGCGGCTTTCCGGAGGCCCGAGCGGACGCTGCAGTCCCGACGACCTGCCCGCGCTGCACGACGGCGCTGAGGACGTCGGCACCAAGAAGTTCCACATCGGAGCGCGCGGCTGGGGTCATCTACACGATGAGACCGGAGTCCAGCGCGGCCCCGCACTCCGGGCAGGCAGCCGTCGTGATCCCGCGGAGATTGTACCCGCAGGCCGGACACGGCACATCCCGATCCGCGAGGTACGCCCGCAGCGCGTGCCCGTGCCCGTGACCCGAGGCCTCGAGCCAGCCCCGCGCCTTGGCCGCGAAGGCCGTGGCGTCGCCGGAGGAGGCGAAGACCCGCCGCGGGGCCACGTACGCCGCCCCATCCCGGCGCCGGATGCACACCGTGTCCGGGTCTTCCTGAATATCAGCGATGCCCGACCAGCGCTGGACGGTGTCGTGATGGGGGCTCCGGTAGTCAATGCCCGCAGGTCCCACGGCGAGCCTCACACGCCCGAGGTGGTACCGGCACGCCTCGGACCGCAGCGTGTTGGCGATCCGCGTCTCTGTTGCGTTCGGTCCGAGCACCCGGATGTACTGGAACACGATCCACCAGGCCCCCATCATGCCCGCTGCGCCCGCGACCGCCAGAAAGGGAAACGAACCCCGGCCGCCCCGCGGCGTTCCATAGACCCCAAGGCCGACGAAGAACATGCCCGTCAGCACAAGGGCCACCACGAGCCAGCCCCAGAGGTGCCGACGGTACGCGGCCCACCGCTTCGAAGTAGCCACCTCCTTTCTCGCCGCGGAGCGGTACACCGCAGCCATGTCGGACTCGGTCAGCTCGAACTCGAGCACGATGGGGAAGTCGCTCGGCGAGGATGTGTCATCGATCGCCGGAACAGGCTGGTCGCTGACAGACGCACGCACGGTCATGACAACAGATGACCGCGACAGATGCCGCCTCGCACCCGCCCTCACAAGGGCTGCTCGTGGCGACCAAAGCGCAGTCTCCTCATTCAGAGCCGAGTTCCCGGCCCCGCGGCGGCGACGCACGCCCCAGGCCCAGGCCGTAAAGTCCCCCCTCGGCGAGCGCCTGCCCCCGCCAGACGATGACGATGCCGGGCGGAACCCAAGGCGTCGGACCTTTATATGCGTATATACACGCATGTGCAGAGTCCCCTATGCAAGCGACGGTCCAAGCGCACGCGATTCGGCTAACGCAGCCGCGGCGTGCTGGTCTCGGGTCCGCGGCCTCCCGACCCGGCACGCTCCCGATCGTGGCGGATGGCCTCCGCCAGCGGAATGGTCAGCTCGCCCCCCCACCGCTGCGTCGCCTCCCAGATGGAGAGCACGTACTCGCTCGTCCCCCGCACCCGCAGGCTCCAGCGGGCCAGCTCCGCCGGGTCGCCCGTGCTCTCCGCCGGGACGGCGCGGAAGTTCTGCGAGCCGTAGAACTTCAGCGGCGCCTTGCTGACCGAGTTAGCCAGCGCCAGCGAGTCGTGCCGCGCGGCCAGCGCCGGCCCCGACTCGAACACCTCGCCGTCGCGGAGGACCTCCACCTCGAGGGACAGCCGCCGCAGCTCGCTCACCTTCTGGCCCACGTTCAGCATCGCACATCACCGCCCTTCTCTGGCCGTTAACCAGCGACGCCATCAGGGCGAGGGGAGGGCGAGAGTTCAAGGCATGTGGCCGAGGACTTCGGCAGATTCTCGACGGGGCCGGCATGCGGCGGAACCCGCCCATGCAGCCGCAGAATGCCGCGGGCCAGGATGCTGGCGACCTCGTCGATCCGCTCGTCGCGCAACATGTCCGCCGGGGCCGTCGGGTCAGGGCGCAGCGACATCGCGCACTCCTTCGGAGATGCTCACCCGCCCGTAGTGGGTCGTGGTGATCAGGGATCGGTCGCCTGCGGCACGCCGCCGCCGGCTACTGGATACCTACGCGGCGGGATTTCGAAGTCGCGCGCAAGGGGGCGCGAGGGCAACCCAGGCATCAACCGAGCCCCGGGGAGGACTCCCCACGTCACTAATCGGCTTCCCAGAGCGGCCAACGCTGCTTCGCAAAGTCCGCCAAACGGCGAGTTCGGTCCTCAACGCACTTGGCGTCAAAGGCGGAGCCGCTCGCCGCCACCTCTGCAACTAGGGCCCGGCTGACGTCAAACTTGCTAGCCTTAAAGAGGTTTGCGTCATCCAGCTTCTGCTCCGGGGTCTTGTTCTGGCAGCGGCTGTTGATCTCCCTTTCCAGCACCGTCAAATTCCCTAGGCAGTCGTTCATCATAAGGTACTGGTCCTGCGTGGCGAACCCACGTCCGGGCAGGGTGAAGCCGGGTGTCTGCGCGAAGACGTGCTCGATCGTGGGCTTGGTGCGCTTCAGCGCAATTAAGTCATCGACGGTGAGCGACGGTTTGCCCTGATCGCATGCCCACGCTTCGCCATGCTCCATCAGGATGTGGAGCAGCGCCTCGTTGCCGTACATGTTTCCACGCAGGTCACTCTCAAACCTCCCGTCATCCATGAACCTGGTCACGATTTCAGCGAGGCGGCGTCGGATGGCGGCGGGGTCCGCGGTCGCGGCATCGCAGGCCAGATGGGAAATGTCCTTCTGCGGATCGGTGCCGCGCGTCTTGTATATGCGAACGTCCGCGATCTCGACGAGATCGGCAAATGTGAGGCCCCCTGGTGTGGCCGGTTGATCCAAGATGCCGCGCCCCTGTAAGCGAATCACCAATGGGTAGAGATGAGTGGACAGGCCGAGCATGCAGAACATCTTGTAGTACCGGGGCTCGGTTCGGACGCGCTCGACGAGCTTCAGCAAGCTGCCGAAGAACCGTCGCAGGTCAGCCACATAGACGGCGACGAACTGCTTGAGGCCCGCTTTGTCGACCTGGAGGGATTTCAGCGTCTTCTTCAGGAATCCATCCAGGACGTAGTCCGTGCTCGGCTTGAAGTCGTAGAACTCGCTCGGAAAGCCCAAGAAGTGATACCTCATCACTGAGTCCTCGCTGAAACCAGCGAGAGCGAGCAAGTCGATGCGAGTGTCCTCCGCTTCGGCGATCTCCTTCAACTCGCAGAAATCCTTATAGATGCCGCCGAAGGCAGTATTGATCGCCCCGTCGAGTTCTCCGCTGAGAAAGCGGTTCGAGTAGTAGATCAGCAAGCTCTTCGCCTTCTCGATCACCGCCAGAGGGCGCCCACGGTCGTTGACGGTCTGGAAGATACGAATCGCCTTCCCCTCGTCCGCCTCGATGAACTCCATGACCTCTAGCTGCTTGAGGCTGTCGAGGTATGCGTCAAGTCCGCCTGCGCGTTTGTGAATCTCTGCGATTCGACCGACGATGTACCTGTACGCTTCCAAGAGCAGCCGCTGGCTCTTACTCTGCGGGTCAACGGGCCGTGCTTGCAGAAGGTCTGCGAGAAAAGCACGGTTGTAGTCGGCCGGCTCGAGTCGCCACCGCTTCTTCGCCACGTCCTGGACAAACGTGTTGCGGCAGATCAGTTGTTGGTCATTGGGCAGCATGGCGATTACTGCGTTGAGGATCATGGTCAAGGTCGTCAGCCGCTGCTGGCCATCAACGACGTGGTAGGCACCATCGCCTTGCTGGCGAGAGAGAATGAACGTACCGATGTAGTGGCTTGTCTTGGTCTCGATCGTCTCGGCAATGTCGTTGAGCAGGTCGTCGATATTCTGCTGCGTCCAAGTGTAATCGCGCTGGTAGCTCGGGATCACGAAGTGCTTGCCGGTGAAGAACTTCTCCAGCGTGTTCCGTTCCATTCCGTTCCTCCGCGACCGCGTTCTCGATTCGGCAGGGTACCCGATGCTCGACATCATGCTTGGCTGCCATCGGGCGGATGGTGGACTTGGGAAGCAGCTGACGCAAGGCTCCCGAGAGCAACCCTCCTGTTAAGCTCAGGCCACCCGTCAACCAGAGAGCGCAAGAGTCCGAGAGGGTTGCCGTCGGTGGGGCGAGAGCAACCGTGGGGGTTGCCGTCGGACCCCGAGATTCGGTTTCAAGACTGAGAGCGCGGCGGGCTGGCCGGGTTCCCGCCCCGGCGTCGTAAACCCCCATCCTGACGGGACTTTCCGCGCGTTGTCGCCACCACGGCCAGGGGCGGCCAAATCGCCCGACCAGTAAACCAAAACGCCCTCGCGTTTCCGCGAGGACGTCGGCAACTCCCTATTCACAACCCGCTCGAACCGATTCTCTCCGCCCCGTCGAGCCCAGTCGGATCCGTTTGTCTGGTTAACATGGTTTTTGACCGCGGGAACGCGGTCGGCGGGTCATCGGCACTCGCTGCGGGGCTCGGCCTGCGGCGAGTGCCGCCCGCCGTCCGACTTCGGGCCGGTGTGCAAATACTCCGTCCCTCGCTCTCGACGAGCTAACCGGCCATGTCGGCCCGGCCATCGACCCGCTGGTGAGCAGGTTGAGAGCGCCGGCCACCCGTCCGGGGCCGGCGCGATGGTTCGCGGAGGTGGTCGTCCCGCCGGTGCGCATGCACGGTGCAGTATATAAGGATGGATGCCCCGCAACCCCGTCCTCCACCTCTTCCGGGTCCTGACCGGGTCCTGCCAGAGCGAGCTCCGCCAGCAGGTCCAGTTCCTCAAGGCCGAAAACGAGATCCTGCAGTCGAAGATCCCCGGCCCCATCCGGGTCACCACCGCGGAGCGGGCACGGCTGATCCGGCTGGGCAACCCGCTGGGACCGGCGATCCGGTCGCTGATCTCGATCGTCAGGCCCGAGACCTTCCTGAAGTGGGTGCGGGAGGCGAAGAGGAAGCCGAAGCGAAAGGCGTCGGCGCGCCGCTCGGGCCGGCCTCGCACCCCCGAGGAGATCCGAACGCTAGTGCTGCGGATCGCCAGGGAGGCCGGCTTCCGCTACACCCGTATCCTCGCCGAGCTGCGGAAGCTGGGGATCGGCGGCGTCTCCCGGAGCACCGTCGTCAACATCCTCAAGGAGAAGAGGCTTCCCACCGCCCCCCCGCGCGGGGAGTGCACCTGGGCCGAGTTCCTCAAGCGGCAAGCCAAGACGCTGTGGGCCTGCGACTTCCTGACGACCCGCGTGCTCATGCCCAAGGGCATGCGCTACGCCATCAGCCTGGTCTTCGTGCATCCAGGCACGCGCTGCGCCCACGTCTCCCGAGCGACAACCAACCCGGACGCGGCGTGGATGCACGAAGCGGTGCGGTGGTTCGCCGAGTTGGTGCCCGAGGGCATGGCTAGGCCCGGGCTCCTGCTCCGCGACCGCGACGGGAAGTTCGCGGCGGGCGATGAAGGGTTCGATGCTGCCTTGGCCTCGGCCGGGATCTCGGAGGTCCGCCTGCCGCATCGCGCCCCGAACCTCAACGCCCACGTCGAGCCGCTGATCCCGAGCATCGAGGTGGAGTACTTCGACCACTTCTTCGTGCTCGGCACGCGGCACTTGGACCATCTTCTCGCCGAGTACTCCGACTACTACAACCGCCAGCGGCCACACTCCGCGCTGGCGTTCGCCACCCCGTCGGACCGGAGGCCGCCCGTCCGCGCCGGACCGGTCAGGCCGCACCAGCTCCGCTGCCAGGGGAGACTCGGTGGCGTGCTGCGGCACTACTACCGCAGGGCCGGCTGAGACGCGAAGGGTCCGGGGATGCTCCATGAACCACACGTTCGGAGATTTTGCATAGGACGGTACAGTTCGACTGGGGTCCCGGCTTGCTCCATCAGGTCCGACTTGTTCGTTGAATCCGTCAGTTGAGTGTCCATGGTGATATCTCGTGCTCCATCGAAGCCCGTGGCCGTGTCAGAACGCGCCGGTTGGTGGTGGGCCTTCGATCTTCTCCAGGTCATCGACGTGCACGTAGCCCTTGAGGCCCTCGCGCCCGCCGTTCTCCCAGCCCTCCTCGACCAACTGCTCCCTCCGCGGTCGCCAGACCGACTCCGGCTCGCCGGGGTGCATCGCCGTGGGCATGTAGCAGAGCAGCAATGGTTCCTCCCTTTCGGGATGCCACGCTTCGGAATAGACTCGAAGTTCGCGGTACCGTAGCTCTGAATACAGAGTCACACTGTTCAGGCTATCGATCGCCTTTCCATCATGAACGGCGTTTGCTTTTGCAAAGCCGTCCTCTCGTGGCATTCTGCGGCCTACTACCAGAGAGCCACGATGTTGGTTCTGGTCCCACGACACCAGATACCAGAATGACTTGTGTTGACCCAAGATATTCCACACAGTAACACCCATGAGTAATTAATTCATCGGTTCCCACCTGAACTGGCCTGGCAGTGTTGGGTGAGGCATCAGCTTCCAATCGCTCGCGGTCACCCCGTCTATCGTCTGAGGATAGGGAGTCCCGTCGTCGAAGCGGAACTTCATCGTCGTCACCGGCTGACCGAGCCCGTCCAGCCCAGCATCCATCCCGATCGGGCCGCGGCCCTGCGTCACGAACTCAGGGACGATGCGGCTGTCGTGCGGGGCCGCGTCGGAGAAGCGGAAGTCCACCACCAGGGCCGAGCGGTCGGCGTACACATGCCCCTTGTACCCGTGGCGGGTTGTCCCGTTCTTCTTGGTGAAGCTCGCCCCGGGGTCGCGCGTGCTCGTGCTGTCGGCGCGTCGGGAGCCGTGGGACTGCTCGATGGTCGTCGCGTCCACCTGCGAGCCGTCTCTGACCAGCAGCCCGTGGCGGGAGAGCTCGGCGGTGGTCCGCTCGAAGAACTCGCGATCCAGGCCCGCCTCGCGCAGGCGGGCCCGGAAGCGCACGAAGGTCGTCTCGTCGGGGGTCGAGTCGCCCAGCGAGAGTCCCACGAAGCGGCGGAAGCTCAGGCGGTCCTGGAGGCACTCCTCCAGCTGCGGGTCACTGAGCCCGAACCACTTGGCCAGCAGGATGCACCTGAGCATGGTCAGCGCCGGCCAGGCGGGCCGCCCGCCCCGCTCCCCGCCGCGGTACTCCGGCAACGCGGCGATCGGCGCGACCAGCGTCTCCCACGCCACCACCCTGTCGAGCCGCTCCAGCAGCGCTGCCGTCCGCGGCCCGCCCAGGCCCGCCGTCCACGCATCCACCAGCCTGTGCTTCGCGTTCTTCCGCTCGGCCATGATCGCTCGTCTCCGTCGGGCGCTCCCCTCACGCCGCAGAGGTATACGCTCGATCAAGCCTGGCGGTTGCGCCGGGGGTGTTCAGAGGTCCCAGTATCTTAAATACTCCAATAGACGCACTGCGCCATCGGCCCCGTGAACGCCTCGAGCTTGGCCTTGAGCTCCTTCAGTTCCGAGACTCCAAATATGAGTGCGCGGAACTGTTTCCAATCAGATGGCGTGCCATATCCAAACAGTTGGAACGAAAAAAATGGCCGGCCGACGAGTCGGCCTTCAGGGTGCGATTCATCCTCGAAGAAGAGGTCATGAAACCCGATGACGAGGAACGGGTCGCACGGGGCATGATCGCCACGGATCGATTCCGGGATCCCCGCTCGGATGGCTTGATCAATGCGCAGACCCAAAGGGGTTTCACCAAATCGAACCTTCAGAACACGGTCGGACATGAAGAGGCCTGAAAGCTGCGACAAGGGAACGTTTCGTCCGAGAAGCTCGTCGTCGGATTCATCGACATCTTCAATGAAATCAAGCCAGCCTCTATCGGGCCCCATGCTGCGCCACACGCTCACGGCTTCTGCCGCACCCGTAAGCTCGGCCGCGCCCATCACGAGGCGGTGGACCGAAGGATGCTGATGTTCTGAATAAAACTCGATAATGCCGTTCTGAGACATAGGTCACCAGTTAAGAAGAGCAGCTTCCATCTGCTTCCATTGAACGATTTTAGCGGCGTCGGCCGCGGGCATGAAATGGGCGAGGTAGTTGTGAAGGAGCTCCACAACCTCCATTTTGGCCAAGACCCGATCGGCCTCGTTTGTTGCCTGCGCAGCCCGGTCGAAGGCGGCGATGACCAGATCGAGTTCGTCGTCGTAGTCGTCTCGGTTGACGATGGCCTTGACGGCCATCCCAGTCGAGGCGGCCATACCGACCATGGAGAATATCTTGATCACTTTCGTAATGCGAGGGGTCGCGTGCCAACCGCCGCCGTGCGTCCATCGCCGCGGGCTTGACACGACCTGAATTCGTCCTCCATTCATGACATCTCGCAGCGCTGTCTTTTGTATTGAACTGATTTTTCCACCTACACTTGTTTTGATCTCAAACAAATCATCGATCTGAGACGGATCGAGCACCTGTCCGACTTGCGGCTGGTAGTTGGGCTTGAGCCGAAGGACATCTACTTGTGTCGTCCCAGCGACGCCGCCGGGAGGAGGCTGCCCAATCGACAGAACCGTGTTATCTGAAGCCCGTACATAAACGTCCGTCATCCATTGTGGCTGATTGGCAAGGTGCAACGCCACCCGCCGGTGAACCTCTTTGCCGAAGGCACCGGCATCGTCTGGATGGTATCCTTGGCCATTCCATCCGGCGGTTTCCATTTCCTTGACGACGTCCGCGACAGTATTCGCGATCTCGGCCGCTGGAGTTGGGGGAGCGAAGAACTCGGCCTCACACCAGATAACCCAACTGGGGTTGTATTCTGCGACAACACCGCTTCCAATGAGCCGGATATCCGGGTACGGCGGCAGGTCTCCCTCCGACGGCGGCGCTATGGGAAGGCAGACGAACTCGGGGGTCTCGTACCAAGTCCCATTGGAGAGGAGTGGAAGCGACTGGCCGTCCAAAAACAGCGCTTCGCCCGTCAGCGGTCGCGGATCAAGCACGCGGATACGGTAGGTAAGGTATGGCCCGGGCAGAACACCTTCCGTCAGCGCTGGCCACTGCGGATGGGGCACAGAGGTTCCGATCAATCCGCCAGCCGGAACGAAGGCGGTTTCATTCCAGCCCCGCGCGAACAAGTCCACTTTCGAGGCGGTGAACCGGACGGCATCGCTCCGCTGCTCTAGCGAGCACTGTTGTTCGCCCGATCCGAGCGAGTAGGTGGCAGAGATTCGGATGTCTCCTACCGTTTGGCTTGCAGCAACCGCCTCGGCGTACAGCGTCACCGTGGAAGTTGTGTTGGTGATCCCCAGCTGCGCCGGGGTATATGTCCCGGGGGTAACGAAATCCCCTCCCTCCGATATCGGTTGGCGGTTGCGTAGCGACGAGCCATCGGTCCGCCAGAGTCGAAGCTTGCCAGGCGGCAACGCGATGGCATCGTGGGGCAGCGAACTCATCAATGCCGGATCAGATGCCGGATAGTCGAGCGAGATGGTCGCCTCCTCTAAGTTTGGCACACCCGAAAAGGACAAGATCACAGGCACGAATATGGTTCCGGCCGACGTGTCGTCAAAAGCCGCGATCCCGCCGAAGTAATCAAACCCGTCGGCGAACCCCGGCAAGCCGTCACCATCTTCGTCCCATGTGTTCGCTAAAATCACTTTGCCGGGATGGCTCGGATTGTCTTCCATGCTGTCTTCGTCACGGGACCGATCCGGCAAGCCGAACCCGTTGTTGTTGTCGCTGTCGATGTCCAGGTCGACCATCGGCAGGTGCAGCCACGCCGTCTTGCCCGCGGCGTAGTTGGGGCTGCTCTCGCCGTGGACGCCCAGCAGCG